>JBAXXO010000179.1:0-6618 GCA_037127855.1 Alphaproteobacteria bacterium | reverse complement strand
ATCGACAATCGGGCGCTCGCGCTTCATCGACACACCCAGATCGCCTTGCGCCAGATCCCCCGCCCAGGCGAGAAAACGTTCGACCGGCGGGCGGTTCAGCCCCATCCTTTCGCGGCAGTTTTCCAGCACCTCGACCCTTGCGGCATCGCGGCCAAGCAGTGCGGTGCAGGCGTCCCCCGGCATCAGTTCGACACCGACGAACACCACAACCGCGATGACAACCAGCGTGATCCAAGCCGCACCCAAGCGCCCAAGGATCATGGCCAGCATGGCAGACCGCGCCTATTCCACCAGATCGACAAGGTGCCAACGCACATGGTCCTCGCCGACAGGTCCGATCCCCCGCACACGCCCCGACAAGACAGCCCGACCGTCTTCCTGATAGGGGATGAAGGTGCCGCCATCTTCAAACAGGATGTCCTGAGCCTTGACGTAAAGCGCCTTTGCGGCCGTCTGGTCAAGCGTGGCCCGCGCCTGATCAAGGGTCTGGTCATAGGCGGCATTGGCATAATAGCTTTCGTTCCACGACGATCCGGTGCGCCATGCCTCGTTCAGGATCTGATCTGCGGGCCTCTCACCCCAAGAGGTGACCGAAGCGGGGGCCGTCATCCACACATCGTCCCAATAGCCGTCGGCAGGCGCCACTTTCAAGGCAACGCGGATGCCTGCGGGGGCGACCTGGGCCTGATAGACCTCGGCAAAGCGCACCATGCCGGGTTCAAGATCGGAGGTCACAAGCTCGATGTCGATGCCATCCGGATAGCCTGCTTCGGCCAAAAGGGCGCGGGCCCCGTCAATATCCTGCGGGCAATCAAGGTTGGCCCGGAACGGATCATCGGCGCGAACCGGTGTATCGCAGCCAACGGTGCCACCTGTTTCACCCACCATCAGCGTCATCATGGCCTGACGGTCGACCGCGATGCGCAGCGCACGGCGCACCAGGGGGTTGTCGAACGGCGCGGTATCGGTGCGAAAGACAATGCCGTACCAGCCACCCGAAGGGTAAGTCAGCACCTGAAAGGCCGGGTTGTCGGCATAAAGCGCCGCCTGATCGCGGGTGATCGTGTTCACGTCCAACTGGCCCGCCAGCATCGCCTGATTGCGCGCCTCGCTGTCCGGGATTGCCGTGAACTGAATGGCATCAAGGCGGGGGCGACCTTCCCAATAGCTCTCGTTCGCGGCCAGCCGGGTGGTGCCTTCGGGGTCAAAGCTTTCGACCTTGAAAGGTCCGGTGCCGATGGGGTTGTCTTCAATCGTCGGGCCGGCGCCATCGGGGATCATCCTCACCCGGTAGTCCAGCAGCAGGATCGGCAGCCCGGCATGCGGCGCCTCGAGAATGATCTTGACCGTCATCGGGTCCACAACCTCGACCCGGTCGATGAAGCCCAGCACGGCAGAAACGGGCGATTCCAGCGCGGGATCCTCGATCCGGCCCAGCGAATAGGCGACATCGGCGGCATCAAATGCCGAGCCGTCATGAAAGGTCACGCCCGGTTGCAGCGTCAATGTCCATTCCGTGGCATCGGCATTCGCCGTCCAGGATGTTGCCAATTCGGGCGATGGCCGACCCGCATCATCCTGCCTGACAAGGCGCGAATAGATCAGGTCATTGACCTCGTAGAACCGGTTCGGCGACAGGGGGTCAAGGCTTTCTGCCCCGCCAAAGCTTAGGTCATTGGCCCGCAGGAACAGCTTTTCCGCCAGCACCGGGCTGCTCATCAGGCATAGCACAAGCCCCGCAATGACACGTTGCTTGAATGACATGATTTCCCCCGATGATGAGAATGCAACCTTGACAGCACTTGTTCCCGACCAGAACAAAGATTTGATGACAAAGACGTCATCGGTCAAGCAAGGACGATCGGAGACAGCCATGCGCATCGTCACCTACAACATCCAATGGGGTAGGGGTCGCGACAGCGTGGTCGATCTTGACCGCATCGCCCGCACGATAGCCAGTGCCGATCTGATCGCCCTGCAAGAGGTCGAGCGACACTGGCGCGACATGGATCACGCCGATCAGGTCGCGCGCCTGTCGGCCCTGATGCCCGAACATCACCCTGCCTTTTGCACCGCAGTTGATTTTCATAACCCCCATTTCCCGACCGCGCGGCGGCAATATGGCCTCATGGTGCTGTCGCGCTGGCCCATCCTGTCGGTGCGGTCCTGGCCCTTGCCACGCGCGACAGTGGTGGGACAGGTCAGCGACCCCTCGATCCTGATGGAATGTGTCATCGGCCACCCGACCAGACCCTTCCGGCTTTACGTGACCCATCTCAACTGGATATCCCCCCGTGTTCGGCTGCAGCAGGCCGAGGCCATGGTGCAGATCCTTGCAACAGCGTTGGTCGAAGGCCCCTTGATCAACGGCCCCGGTGCGCCCGACAGCGACTTTGGCGCCGACTGGATGATGGTTCCGCGCGACGAGGTGCCGCCGATGCCTGTCTCGGCGATCCTGACTGGTGACTTCAACATGACCCCCGCGTCGCCGGAATACACCGCGCTTTGTGGCCCCCTGACCCCCTGGGCCGGTCGCCTGGTCGAGCAGGGTCTTTTCGCCGACGCGCTAACCCTTGCAGGGCTGGCAGAGACCGAGGGCGTGACCTTCCCCGGCGTTGACGGCAATCCGAACGAACGGATCGACCACATCCTTGTTACGCCCGACTTTGCCCCACGGGTGCGCAAGGGCTGGATCGACGAAGCGGCTGACGGATCAGACCACCAGCCCGTTTGGGCAGAGATCGACCTCGCGGACTGATTGCCGCGCTGGCACCGGCCATTCCCCATAGACCTTTGAAAACCGATCCCGCCCGGCCGCAAAGAGCGGCTGGGCGGGCCTGATGCAGCATCGGCTTATTGGGCCAGATCGACCAGATGCCAGCGGATGAACTCTTCACGGTTGTTCGGGAGCCCGGTGACGTTGCCGCTCAAAACCCGGCGACCGTTCTTGAGGAAGGGGATCAGCACCCCGCCATCCTCAAAAATGATCTTCTGCGCTTCCACGTAAAGCTCCCGCGCCGCAGCCACGTCAACGGTCGAACGTGCCTTGTCGAGCAGCGCATCGAAAGCCGAATTTGCGTAGAAGGTTTCGTTGTTCGGCACGCCGCTGCGGAAGATCTCGTTCAGGAACTGATCGGCGGGGCGACCGTCCCAAGAGGTGACGACGGCGGCTTCCTTCATCCAGACGTCACTCCAGAAGCCGTCGGACGGGGCTATCGTCAGGGCGACACGAATGCCGGCGGGTGCGACCTGTGCCTGATAGACCTCGGCAAACTGGATCATGCCGGGCGACACGTCCGAGGTGAACAACTTGATATCGATCCCATCGGGATAACCTGCCTCGGCCAAGAGCGCCTTCGCGCCTTCGATGTCCTGCGGGCAGTCCAGATTGGCGCGGTAAGGATCGCTGAAGTTGACGGGCGTGTCACAGCCCACCACGCCCCCATTTGGGCCTTGCAACAGGTTCAGCATGGCCTCGCGGTCCACCGCAATGCGCAGCGCGCGGCGCACGCGGGCGTCGTCAAACGGCTTGGTGTCGGTGCGCAACACCACGCCATTCCACGCGCCGCCCGGAAAGGACTGAACCTGGAACGCCGGGTTGCCCGCAAAAAGCGGCGCCTGATCTGCGGTCAGACCGTTGTAATCCAGTTGGCCCGCCAGCATCGCCTGATTGCGCGCATCAGCATCGGGGATCGCGGTGAACTGGATCTTGTCGAGCAGCGGACGCCCTTCCCAATAGCCGTCATAGGCCACGATGGTCGTGGTGCCTTCGGGGTCATAGGTTTCGACGCGGAAGGGGCCGGTGCCGACCGGGTTTTCGGTGATCGTCGCGCCCGATCCTTCGGGAATGATCCGGACGCGGTAGTCCAAGAGCAGCAGCGGCAGGCCGGCATGCGGCGCCTCCAGGATGATCTTGACGGTCATCGGGTCAACCACTTCGACGCGGTCGATGATCCCCAGAACGGCCGCCACAGGGGATTCCAGTGCCGGATCTTCGATGCGGCTCAAAGAATAGGCCACGTCGGCGGCGTCGAACGCGGAGCCGTCGTGGAAGGTCACGCCGGGTTGCAGCGTCAGGGTCCACTCCGTCGCATCGGCATTGGCGGTCCAGCCGGTCGCGAGTTCGGGCGAAGCTTCGCCGTTCCCGCCTTCACGCATCAGGCGCGAATAGATCATGGAGACGGGCGTGATCCAGGTGTTTGACGACAGCGGGTCCAGGTTCTCTGCACCGCCAAGGCTCAGGTCGTTGGCCATGCGAAAGACTTTTTCGGCGGCGGCGGGGGAGGCAAGGGCAGTAGCGGCTGCCACGGCAAGTGCAAAGCGCGAAATGGTCATGTCGGGTCCTCTGGCAGTGAAACGGGATGATGAAACTCGCTCAACGCTATCCAACCCATGTATCGAATTGATGACCGTCCGCCGACCGGGCCCTGTTGACGAGGGCGGGTTAAAGACGAAAAAGGCAGACGGTGTCATGGCAAGTCTATAAATGACGTCTAGTCCTTGAGGCGGGAGACCACTTTGCAACGAGAAACAGGACCGCGATGACCACAGTGCCCGCCACCCGCAAGAACATCCTGATGATCGTTCCCGATCAGTGGCGCTATGACCAGTTGGGCATGGACCCGGCCCTGACGCCGAACTTTCATGCCCTGATGCGCGACGGCGTGGCCTTTGACGCGCATTATGGCAATATGTTCCCCTGTGCCCCGTCGCGCGCCAGCATGTTCACCGGGCTTTACGGCATGACCCACCGCGTCGTCGTGAACCATGCGCCGCTGGCCGAACATCACCGCACCTTTGCCCAGCACCTGCGGACCGTCGGCTATGCGCCCACCGTGTTCGGCTATTCGGATACTGCGGCCGACCCGACCCACCGCCACCCCAACGACCCCGACCTGCTGGACGGTGACGGGTTCGGCATGATGCAGGGGCTGGCCACGGGCTGTCTGATGGTGGGCCGCCACTGGCAGTGGCTGGGCGAGTTGCGGCGGCGCGGCTATGTCTTTGAGCGCAACAGCGATCTTTTCACGGCCGATTATACCAAGCCAAGTGCCAATGGCGGCATTGCCGGCCACCCCGCACGCTACAAGGCCGAAGACAGCGACACGGCCTTTCTCACCGATCAGACGCTTGCCTGGCTCAGCACGCAGGACCAAGGCTGGTGCGCGCTTCTGTGCTATCTGCGTCCGCATGCGCCCTTCGTCGCGCCAGAGCCCTACAATGGCCTGGTCGATCCTTCGTCACTGGCCCCGATGAACCGCCTGCCCGAGCGGCTGGACGAGGTGAACCATCCCTTCATGGCCTATCAGATGGAGAATGGTCACGCACACGAGCTGCATCCCGGCCTGACGGGCCGCGCGCGCGATGTGCCATTGGCGGACTGGCAATCGGCCCGCGCCACCTATTGCGGGTTGATGGCCGAGGTTGATCACCATATCGGGCGGCTGATCGACTGGCTGAAGGCGACGGGGCAGTACGACACCACGCTGATCATCTTCACCTCGGACCATGGCGACCCAGCCGGCGACTACTGGCTGGCCAATCAAGGATCCTGGCATGACTATCAGTCACATCTGCCAATGGTCATCCGCGACCCAGCACCCGAGGCGCGGGCCTTTGACGGCACCCGCATCAGTGCCTTTACCGAATGCGTCGATCTGGTGCCGACACTGCTCGACTATGTCGGGCTGGACCTTCCTACCGAGCTTGACGGGGAATCGCTGATGCCCTTCACCCGGGGCGAAACGCCGGCGAAATGGCGCGACTTCGTGCATTGGGAGTATCATTTCAAAAGCCCGCCGGAACCGGATTTCTCGGGCCCCTTGGGCATTTCCGAAGATGAATGTGTGATGAGCGTGATCCGCGATAAGCGTTACAAACATGTGTTCTTTCCCAGCCTGCCGTCCCTGCTGTTCGATATGGTCAATGATCCGGGCGAGCGGCACAACCTTGCCACCGACCCGGCCTTTGCCGCCATCGAGCGGGAATACCTCGCCAAGCAATTGACTCTGCGCATCCTGCACGCCGACCGCCGCACGAGCACCACGGTGCTGCGCCGCAGCGGCATGGTTCGCTACCAAGGCGCGCGGAGGAGTTAAGGTTCCTTCGGTCGGTCGGTTGCTCAGATCGGAAAAGCCGAGGCCGTAAGCTTCGGCAGGCGGGGCCGGGCGGGCTCGTCCCCGCGGGGCGGATAGGTCAGTAGCGGCCAGTCACTTGGCGGCTGGCCGAAATCGTGCACCACCAGCGGCGCGCCGTCCTGCAAGGCGGACTGGTGCGCCACTAGACCCGGTGCGCACCAGGCTGCCGAAGCCCAGATATGCGTGGGCGGCAGAGCCCCTTCGATACAGGCCCTTATGAAGTCATCGACCAAAAATTGGTGCGACCCTGAATGGCCATTGGCCAGACCATGGTATTCCTTGGGTAGTCGTGCCGGGTGATGGGCCAGAGCAAGGCCCAGATGCCGGTCCTGCACTTTGCCATTCACGAAATAGGGCCCATCGATCCAAGGCCCCAGATCGACGGTCACGCCGGGGTGTTCATAGCTTTTGGACCCTTCGGTGCCCTGCCGACCAGTCATGTAGGTCGAGGCCATGCTGGATTCCATGCAGGCGTCCGAGG
>JBAXXO010000178.1:0-6655 GCA_037127855.1 Alphaproteobacteria bacterium | reverse complement strand
TGGCCAGCAGCGCCATGATCTGATCGCCGTCCGCGACACGACCCGTCTCGTCAATGATCATGACGCGGTCTGCATCCCCGTCAAGACTGATCCCCATATGCGCCCCGTGCGCGACAACAGCCTCGGCCGCCGTCTGCGTGTGGGTGGACCCGACCCGGTCGTTGATATTGGTCCCGTTCGGCGTGACGCCCACAGGGATCACCTCGGCCCCCAATTCCCATAGCACCTCGGGCGCGGCCTTGTAGGCCGCCCCGTTGGCGCAGTCGATCACCACCCTTAAACCGTCCAACCGCAGACCGGTCGGAAAGGTTGTCTTGACAAACTCTTGATACCGGCCGCGGCCATCATCAATCCGCCGGGCACGGCCAATCCCTTCGGCCACAGCCAGCGTGATCTCGCCTGCGACAATCCCCTCGATCTCTGCCTCGGCTTCGTCGCTTAACTTGAACCCATCCGGGCCAAAGAACTTGATCCCGTTGTCCTGATGCGGGTTGTGCGAGGCCGAAATCATGACGCCCAGATCCGCCCGCATTGACCGCGTCAGGAACCCGACTGCCGGGGTTGGCACCGGACCCAGCAACAACACATTCATGCCCGTGCTGCACAATCCCGCTGTCAAGGCATTCTCGAGCATATAACCTGACAGCCTGGTATCCTTGCCGATCACCACGCGGTGGGCCGATGATCCATCCCGGCGAAAGAAACGTCCCGCCGCTGCCCCCAGTTTCAAGGCCATCTCGGCCGTCATCGGATAGGTGTTCGCGCGCCCGCGCACACCATCTGTTCCAAACAATTTCCGGGTCATTGCGACTATCCTTCTTTAGCGCGAGTTACGTTCCATCAGGTTCACCTGACCCAACGCAACACGCAACATTCTCAACGGCTTGCCTTTCTTGGATGGCACTCAATCTGAACCAGCTTGAGTGCAATCCGCTCTAACAGCCTGCCACAGCGACAAAGCCTGCCGCGTTTCGGCCACATCATGCACGCGTATCATCTGCACACCCTGCGCAACACCGCCCAAAGCCACCGCCAATGATCCCGGCATCCGGCGCGCTGCGTCGCCTTCCTCTGCGATCGTCCCGATGAACCGCTTGCGCGAGGCACCCAGCAACACCGGCAGCCCCAGATCGTGAAACAGGCTTAGCCGCGCCAAAAGCGCCAGATTGTGCTGCAGGGTCTTGCCAAAGCCGATACCGGGATCAACGGCAATCCGGTCTCGGGATATTCCAGCCGCCTCGGCCACCGCCACACGTTCGCGCAGTGCGTCGAACACATCGAGCAAGACGTCATCATAATGGGGCTGATCCTGCATCGTCGCCGGGGTGGCGACCGAGTGCATCAACACGACGGGGCACCCCGCTTGCGCGACCAGCGCGGCCATTGCGGGATCAAACCTGAACGCCGTCACATCATTGACCCAGGACGCGCCTGCAACCAATGCCGCACTGGCCACTTTGGCCTTGCGCGTGTCAATCGATACCGGCAGGTCCAGTCCACCTGCCCGCAATGCGGCAATGACAGGGGCCGTCCGCGCCACTTCTTCGTCGGCAGATACCTCAACCGCGCCGGGCCGCGTGCTTTCGCCGCCGATGTCGATGATATCCGCCGCCGAGGCCATCAATCGCGCTTGCATGACGGCGGCGTCAGGCCGCAAGAAAAGGCCCCCATCAGAAAAGCTGTCGGGCGTCACGTTCAAGATGCCCATGACCTTGGGACTGTCCAAGGTCAGACCGCCGAAATCGCCGCGCGGGCCTGCCAATCGGTCTTGCACCTCGGTGGGCAAATCACGCGCCCGGACAAGACGCGAACCACCGCGAACGAGAACCTCGACCTGGTTGAACCAGCACCACCCGCCCGCCAAGGGCAGTGCATCGGCCGGGCGCGCGGGATCGGTCATGGCAACGGGGCGATAATATTCCATCAACCTTGCCTAAAGTCGAACCCTGCGCCGATCAAGGCCCCGGTCAGGCGCGCTGCACGGTCACGCGGCTTCCTGCCGGAAGTGCAACATCGCCGTGAACGATCAGCCGATCCGCGGCCACCACTTCGGCAAGCCACAAGGCCAGGGCGACGGGATCGCGCGATTGTGGCCCGTCAACGGCATCAAGCACCATCTTGCCGGGTGCCCAGACCATCATCTGGCAGCGTTTGACGGCCCAATCAATCTCGGTCCGGGTCGCCATGACCACGCAGCGCGGATCTCGCGCTGCCAAAACCCAGGCGTTCTGCTCGATGGCCAGCAAATCCACGCGGCGCTGTGTCGGACGGTGCCCTGTCTGGGGCTGAGGCTGGTGTGGCAAACCGACCGTCAGGACGACGGGCAGGCCGAGTGCCGCCCAACCATCCAGCCTTGACGACAAATCATCGGCGGCGATTGTCCGGTTGTCCAGATACACAACCAAGGGATGGAGGGGGGCACCATCAACCGCCCCTTTGACCCCAACCTCTGCCCGGCTGCGCACAATCTCGACCCCGAGTTTATAGGGGCCGACATCCAGTTTTTCGATCCGTACGAAAGCCCGCATCGCCCGAGGCTCTGCCAGAATTCGCTCGGCCAATCGCTCTGCCAATGTCTCCAGCAAGTTCAATCGCTCGGCCGCAAGTTCCGCTGCAATCGCCTCGGTAATCTGATCATAGGACAGGATAAGGTCGACATCATCATTCAAGGGTGTGGACGTCGGCCGCACCTCGACCACCACATTGAACATGACCCGCTGCCTGTGGCCACGTTCCTTTTGAAAGGCACCGATCTCGACCTCGACCACGTGGTCGCGCAACGAGATACGGTCCCGAGGGTCTGCCGGGGCCGAGGCCAAAGCGCGCTCTTCCGGGTGGGCGAAGGCAAGTTTGATATCAGTGGTCATCGGCGTCTCGGGACACGGGATATCGCCTGTCTATCGCTGCAGCGCAAGGTCGCCAAGGCCGAAGCCGACCACAACCGTCAGGCCGGCGACATGGACGCATCAAGGTTGGTGGACGGCGTGTTTGCTGCGAAAGAACACATGTGCGCCGATCGAGGCGGTCAGGATCACCGGACCCAAATTGGGCCGCACGGTACGGCTGTGAAAATAGGTGGCACCCATCGTCAGACTGCGCGGCGCGCCGTCCAGCATCAGCCGCGCTATGCGACCGGCCCGATCAATCGCGACCGGATCGCGCATGGTGTCGCTGTTGCCGTCACAAACCCACGAAAACGCACAGGCACCGCGCCCGCTGGACCGCACCACACCGCACACGGTGTTGGGGTAGTCCGGGCTTTCGACCCGGTTCAAGATCACCTCAGCCACTGCAAACTGCCCGGCCAAGGACTCACCCCGTGCCTCAAAGTACAATGCCTTGCGCATGCAGTCCCACTGCTGATCGCCCTTGGGTGCTGGCTGGGCGGCCAGGAATTCATCGGTATAGCTTATGACATCGGGCAACCGATCCACGACGGGCTTGGCAGACGCCGCACCGCTGGCCAATGCCGACAACTGCGCCTCGGGCAGGCCATTCACTGCAGTATGCTCGGCCCCAAACAACGAGGCAAATTGTTCTTCGATCAGGATTGTCGGATCGTTGGACTGGCTCACCGTCACGTCGGCGAAGGCCGCCCCATTCAGGACCAACATCGCCATGGCGACTGCGGCCCGATATAGATGCAAGCGCATTCTCTTATGTTCCCGGTCTTGTTTCCCCAACGCCACGGCTGTCAATTGCAACATTCCGCGGGCAGAAATACGGGCTAAAGCAGTGGGGACACTCCGTCTACGCTCTGGCAAAAATGCCACGGATTTTGTTCGCTCCTGCGCGGATTTTCGCCGAAACTCTTAAGTATTCACATTAGCAATGATTCGCAAATTCATGATATTGCGGTACTATTCGATTTATCCACACGATCTGCCAATGCCAGATGGGCCGCTGCCAGCCGTGCCAAAGGCACCCGATAGGGCGAGCAAGACACATAATCGAATCCAGCCCGACGACAGAATTCAATCGATTCGGGGTTGCCACCGTGCTCGCCGCAGATGGACAAGACAAGGTCGGGTCGGGTCTGACGACCGCGTTCGGCCCCGATATGCAGCAGTTCGCCCACCCCGTCCACATCCAGGGTATGGAACGGGTCCTCGGGGAAAACGCCCTGCTGGACATAGGTATTCATGAACCGCCCGGCATCGTCGCGGCTTAGCCCATAGGTCATCTGTGTCAGATCATTGGTCCCAAAGGACAGAAACGAGGCATGCTGCGCAATCTCGCCAGCCCTGAGTGCTGCACGCGGCGTTTCCACCATGACCCCAAGTCTGAACGCAAAGTTCACACCTGATCTTGAACGCACTGCGGCAGCGACTGCGTCGATATTGGTCTTGACCAGCTCAACCTCGCGACGGGCCGAGACCAGCGGAATCATGATTTCGGGCACAACCACCGCGCCTGACTTGGCCAACTCGACCGTCGCCTCAAAAATGGCGCGGGCCTGCATGGCGTAGATTTCCGGCAACACGACACCCAACCGGACGCCACGCATCCCCAACATCGGGTTGGCTTCAGACAGGGCCTCGGCGCGTCTGATCACCTCGGACAGGGGGCGGTCCATCGCTTCGGCCAGCTCCCGCAATCCCTCGCGGCTTTGGGGCAGAAACTCGTGCAAGGGGGGATCGAACAGACGAATGCAGACGGGCAGGCCCTGCATGATCTTGAAAAGTTGTACAAAGTCGTCACGCTGCATGGGCAGCAACCGCGCCAGCGCCGCATCGCGGTCTTGAGAAGTGCCGGCAAAGATCATCTCGCGCATAACGACAAGACGATCTTCGTCAAAGAACATGTGTTCTGTGCGGCACAAGCCGATGCCTTGCGCTTCGAATTGCCGTGCGGTGGCGGCATCGGCGGGCGTATCGGCATTGGCACGAATCCCGATGTCGCGCACAGCATCGGCCCATGACAGCAGTTTTCGGAACGCCCCATCCAAGGCCGGGGCCAGCATCGCCGCAGTTCCCGCCAGAACATCGCCCGTGGTCCCGTCTACCGTGATCTGATCGCCTTCCAGCAGGATCCGGCCATCGGGGGCAATCAAACGCCGCTCTTTGGCATCGAGGCGCAGCCCCGAGGCGCCAACGACGCAGGGCACCCCTAGTCCGCGCGCGATCACCGCTGCGTGGCTGGTGACTCCGCCGCGTTCCGTCAACACCCCAACCGCCGAATGCATTCCCCGGATATCCTCGGGTTCGGTTTCACGGCGACACAATATGCAAGGCTCGCCCCGCGCCGCGCTGTCCTGGGCTGCAGCCGAGGTAAACACGATCCGCCCTGTCGCGGCACCGGGGCTGGCGGGGATGCCCTTGGCAAAGACATCTCGCGGGCCGCGCGGATCCACCTGACTGTGCAGCAATTCCGTCAGGCTGCGCGGTTCGACACGCAGCACCGCCTCGTCGCGGCTGATCACGCCATCTTCGGCCAAGGCGACCGCAATCTTCAGGCCGGCGCGTGCCGAACGCGGCACGCGCACGGCGTCGAGCACAGACAGGCGGCCATCCTCAACCGTGAACTCGATCTGCATTTCTTCACGCAGCATGATGCGGGCGACGGCACCAAAACGGATCAGATCGGCGAACACGCCAGGTGCCAGGTCTTCCAGCGCCGGTCCGCGCGGATCGTGGGTCAGGTACAGGGCATCGGTCTTGGCCAGGGCGTCACGGCCCTGCGACTGGCCCAGATAGCGCCCGGTGACCTGCGGCTGTCCCGTGACCGGATCGACAAACTGGATGACGCCGGACCCAGAGATGCCCTGCCCTATGCCTTGCGCCATCGCCTGCACGACCAGCCCAAGTGCCGCGTCAACCGGTGCCCCCTTGGCCTGCCTGAGCAATCGGGCCGACGTCCCCTCCCACGCGCGCGCCATCGAGCGCAGCACCTCGGCCAATTGTTTGGCGGGGTCCTCGGGAAAGGGGTCTTCCATCTCGTGTTCGTAATGCCGCAACGCCGCACGCAGGGCGTCCTGGGTCGGCTGGCCCGGTTCGAACATATCGGGGTCCAGGCGGGCGACATGGGTGGCATAGGATTGAACAAACCGCAGATACAGCGCGTCTGCCGCCAAATGGCCGTGGCTGGCGCGCAAGGCGGCGTGGCGACCCGCATTCATGCCGACATTCAAGATTGTCGAAGGGCCGCCCCAATCGGGGTTCTGCGGGCTTGGGCGGACCGAGATCAGCGGGTTAGGGCCGAAATGGCCCAAGATCGCCGCAACGTCCACCTGCGCACCCGCGGCAATGGCGCGCACGGTTTGCGCGGGCAAAGCAACGGTTGTCGGCACCGGCAAATCAAGCCGGATCAAGCGCTGCAGGCATTTGGCGCGCCACCCATGCGACGCTGGGCTGATCTGAGCCGTCGGCGTGAGAAGCGAAAAGTCGAGATGTGTTTCGGGTTTCTGCACTGCGGCGACCTTCATGTTTCAGCCGCAGCATAGGCCGAAATTCTGAGGGTGCAAGTTTTCCGGGCAAAGGTGCCGCGTTTGCTTGCACCTAAAGCGAGTTGGGCTCCTTCAGGTTCACCTGACCCGACCCAACTCGCAGCATTCCCAACGGCTTGTATTTGCCGCATTGGATGTGTCGCAGGATCAGACGACGGTTTGTGGTATCGGCCAGGATGGCGAGATGATCGCCGAAGCGAAGGTCGCGAC
>JBAXXO010000177.1:0-6678 GCA_037127855.1 Alphaproteobacteria bacterium | reverse complement strand
TGTTGCGAGTTGCGTTCAATCAGGTGAACCTGATTGAACGCAACTCGCTCTAGCGTCTGGATTTGGAGTAGTGCCCATGGGATCGTAGCCCGATCCTTTGGCCAGTGGCTTGGGGCAACATGGGTCAGGCGATGATTCTGCGCGCCGACCGCAGCGATGATCTGACCCTTGCCCAAGCACGAGGTTTTCGCACACTCTTCCGCCGACCGCATCCGCCGCGCCAAAGCAGTGATCAAGCGCATTTCGCAGGTCGGGGCTGGCCCCGACTGCGCCGTTGCAAACCCACAAATTCGGTTAACGAGAATCGCCAAGCCTCTGGCGTAAAATAATTTTCAAATGCTCCCACGGGTGGGAGTCCCCGAAAGAACCGTTCAGTCCGCGATCACGTCCTGCCGCTGCTGGCCCATGCCCGTGATGCCCAGTTCCACCACATCGCCTGCTTTCAGATACACCGGATGCGGCTTCATCCCCATGCCCACACCGGGCGGGGTTCCTGTCGAAATCACGTCGCCCGGCTCCAGCGACATGAATTGTGACAGATAGCTGACCAGATACTTCACCCCGTAAACCATCGTCCTGGTCGATCCGTCTTGCCGGGTTTCACCGTTCACACGCAGCCATAGCCCCAGATCCTGCGGATCTGCCACCTCGTCGCGTGTCACAAGCCAAGGCCCAAGCTGACCAAAGTTGTCGCAGCTTTTGCCCTTGGTCCACTGCCCCGAACGCTCGGTCTGAAACGCCCGTTCTGACACATCATGCGCCACGGCATAGCCTGCGACATGGTCCATCGCCTCGTCTTGGGCGACATATTTGGCGCGTTTGCCGATGATGACGGCAAGTTCGACCTCCCAGTCGGTCTTGACAGACCCGCGCGGAATGATCACCGGATCGGTCGGGCCGCACATCGCAGAGGTTGCCTTCATGAAGATCACCGGCTCGGGTGGCACGGTCATTCCGCTTTCGGCGGCGTGGTCGGCATAGTTCAGGCCGATGCAGATGAATTTGCCAGTGCCCGCCACACAGGCCCCCAAACGCGTCTCGGCAGGCACCACCGGCAGCGCGCTGGCATCAATGCCGCGCAGCATGTCAAGCCCGGTATCCGAGATCACCACCCCGCCGATATCGGGCACCAGACCCGTCAGGTCGCGTATCGTGCCGTCGGCATGCAGCATGCCGGGCTTTTCCTGACCCCTGGGGCCGTGGCGCAAAAGTTTCATTCCCATCTCCTCCGATCGTGTTCAGATGTTGGACCAACCGCCATCGATCACATGTGCAACCCCGGTTGTATAGCTGCTGTCATCACTGGCCAGATAGACCACCAAAGCAGCAATCTCTTCGGGCTTGCCGATCCGGCCGATGGGCTGGCGGGCGATGAAGGCCTTCTTGGCGGCCTCATAATCCCCGGTGTCGCGCAGGCGTTGGTCCAGCGAGGGGCTTTCGACTGTGCCGGGGCAGATCGCATTGGCGCGGATGCCCTTGGTCACGAAATCGGCTGCAATGCTTTTGGTCAGGCCGATCACGCCAGCCTTGGTCGCGCCATAGACGAACCGGTTGGGTGCGGCGATAATCGACCCCGCAACCGAAGCCATGTTGACGATTGAACCGCCACCGGCCGCGATCATGCCCGGCAGAAAGGCGCGGCACATGCGGTACATCGCAGTCATGTTCAGATCGACGCTGAATACCCATTGATCCTCGTCACAGTCCAGAATGGTCCCCGCAGCGACAAAACCCGCGCAGTTGAAAAGCGCGTCCACATGACCCGCCGCCGCAACCGCCGCCGCAATCGAAGCCGGGTCGCGCACGTTCAGCACCCGTGTCTGCAATCCTTCGGCAGCAAGGCTGGCCAGTGCAGCCTCATTCACATCGGTCGCCAGCACCTGCGCGCCCTCGCGCGCCATGGCCAGCGCCGCAGCGCGGCCTATCCCTTGACCAGCCGCCGTGACAACGGCGCGTTTTCCTGCCAGACGCATCTAACTCTCCTCATGGGTCGGGACGCGGCCCGAGGGTGCGATGTAGGGCCGCGACACGTCACGCAAACTGGCATCCAATGCCTCGACCTGCAATGCAATTGTGCCGTCACCGGCCAGAACCAGATCCACGCGACCCGTGCCGTCCGGGCCAAGGGTGAAGACCACCGACAGCAGCGACAGAACCATGTCGTGATCCTTGCGGTCGATACCCATGGTTCTGACCGACAGCACATCCTCGAATACCAGCAGGCTTTGCGCCCTTTCATAGGCGCGGCGGGCGGCCTCGGCGGCGTCGCGGTCCTCCCAGCGAAAGCGGTTCAGCAGCAAAGCAAATCGACGGCGCTTGACGGCGTAGGCCATCTCGGTAATCGGAAACACTGCGTCCTGCAACAAGGCGGATAGAACCGCGACGCCTTCGGCATCCTGCGCCACCAGCCGCAGCGGACTGTCATCGCCATCTTCGAACCGGGCGTCGGTCATGCCTTGATTCGTTCGATCTGTGCGCCGACCCCGCGCAGCTTTTCCTCGACCCGCTCATAGCCGCGGTCCAGGTGATACACGCGGCTGACGACCGTTTCCCCCTCGGCTGCAAGCCCGGCAAGGATCAGCGAGACCGACGCGCGCAGATCCGTCGCCATCACCCGCGCCCCGCGCAGCCTGTCGACACCCGTTACCGTCGCCGTGCCGCCATGCACATCGATCCTGGCCCCCATCCGCAGCAGTTCCGGCGCATGCATGAAGCGGTTTTCAAATATTCTTTCTTCCAGCACCGACACGCCTTGGGCGGTGCACAGCAGCGCCATCATCTGCGCCTGCAGATCGGTCGGAAAGCCGGGGAAGGGTGCCGTCGTCACGTTCACCGCGTGAACCGGGCCATTCTTGCGCGCAACCTTCAGACCGCGTTCGGTTTCGCTGACCGAGACGCCCGCCTCCTCCAACTTGGCCGCAAAGGCACCGACAAGGTCCATTCGCCCGCCGAGGCATTCGACCTCGCCGCCACAGATCGCGGGCAGCAGCATGTAGGTGCCCAGTTCGATGCGGTCGGTCACGACGGGATGGGTCGCGCCGTTCAGCCGGTCAACGCCCTCGATCGTGATCGTCTCGGTGCCCTCGCCCTCGATCTGGGCACCCATCTTGCGCAGGCAACGCGCCAAATCGACGATCTCGGGTTCGCGGGCCGCGTTGTGCAGAACCGTCGTACCCTTGGCCAAAGTCGCCGCCATCAGACCGTTTTCGGTGGCGCCGACAGACACGAAAGGGAAGGAAAATCGCGTCCCCTTCAGCCGTCCGCCTGGCGCCTTGGCATGGACATAACCATCGCGCAGGTCCAGCGCCGCGCCCATCGCCTCCAGCACCTTCAGATGCAGATCGACAGGCCGCGCGCCAATCGCACATCCGCCGGGCAGCGAGACGACGGCATGGCCATCACGCGCCAGCATCGGACCTAGCACCAGAATAGAGGCGCGCATCTTGCGGACGATGTCATAGTCGGCGGTATGGTTGGCGATCCGGTGGCTGGACATTGCCAGCACCAGCCCACCCTGCAGGCTGGCGACCTCGGCCCCCAGCGATTGCAATAGTTGGGTCATGGTGGCGATATCGGACAGACGCGGCGCATTGGTCAGCGTCAGCGGCTCTTCACTCAGCAGCGTCGCAGGCATCAGCGTCAGACAGGCATTCTTGGCCCCGGCAATCGGGATCGTCCCCGACAAAGCCCCATTGCCGCGCACCAATATCGAATCCATCCACCCGCCTCATTCTTTATCTTTGTCCTGCTCCGCCTCGGGCCCCGCCGGTCCCCTGGCCCTGACTTGCGCCTTGCGCCGGGCCATATTGGCCTTGAGCGCGGCTTTCAAGCGGCCTTCGCGGTGTTGGACGCGTTGGCTTTTGGCGGGCTTCTTTGGGTCGGGCGCAGGTTCCTCGGTCATGACGGACTGTGTAGCGCAGGCAGCTTTTGACGTCCAGACCAGCATACATCATGGCATCTGTCTTGCGCCGAGCGCATGTGAAGCATGATTGTCGAAGACATTTCTGATTTTGCCTGTTGTGCTGACCTGAGTTCTGGATCCGCCAATCCCGTCGCCGGCCGGGCAGTTGGTCAGCGACGATATGCGGCTGATGTCGTGACGCTGCAGACAGCGCTGCAGGGATGATCGGCTGAAGTATGGGATCGACGCCTGCAATGAAGAGAGGCAATCTTCCAGCGTCAGCCGTGTTGGCCGAAGGAACGCGACGATGATCGCTTCCTGATCGGGGGTCAACGCCCGTTGACTTGGCATCCTTCAGTTCGGGCAGATCGGCAAAGGACGCTTGCTTGCGCCACTTCGCCACAGTCTTCTGGGTCGTCGGGAAGACGATCTTCCGGATCGTTCTTGGACCCTCATCACTGTCGTCATGCGCCCAAAGCGACTTCAAGCGCGCTTCAGATGTTGTGTTGCCCGGCGGATTGCCTCGGTCGCGGTGACAAATCGCCGGGGTTTTCATCCGATGCATGAGAATCTGGCCCGGCTCATGCGATGGGGGACCTGTCCCATAGTGCCTTCTTCCATTCCAGGGAAAAGATTGCACCATCAAACTGCGGGATCAAACATGCCTTGCCACGGAACTCGTCTATCTTGGCAGTTTTTCGTCCTTTTGTGGACAGGGAAACTGCTTTCCGTTAAGAAACCGATATGACCAAGCAAAACACTAAGGAAAGTTCCGCTGGCTGCTCCAGGGCGACATGGCCACGTTTGATCTGGTCGGGCCTAAATCTGTGGTCGCTGGTGCCGATCGTGATCACTTTGGTCGTCGTGGCCCCCATGTTCGCCGTCATCTGGTTGGCTTTGCATCCGACCGAAAACATCTGGCCACATCTCTCGGCGACCGTCTTGCCGAGATATCTGAAGAATACATTGATCCTGATGCTGGGTGTCGGGATCCTGGCTGCCGCGGTAGGGACGGGATCGGCATGGCTTGTCGTGATGTACCGCTTTCCGGGGCGACGTTGGCTTGAGCATGCTTTGCTGTTCCCGCTCGCCAGTCCAGCCTATATCGGCGCCTATGCGCTGGTTGATTTCCTGACGTATTCCGGCCCGGTCCAGACAGGCTTGCGGTTGGCGATGGGTTGGACCTCGGCCCGAGATTATGCCTTTCCCGATGTCCACTCTGTGAGTTTTGCCGTGATCGTGCTGGCATCGGCGCTTTACCCTTATGTGTATCTGTTGGCCCGTGCGGCGTTTCGCGAGCAATCGGGTTCATCTTATGAGGTGGCGCGTGCCTTGGGGGTTGGGCCGTGGGGCGTGTTCTGGCGGGTTGGTTTGCCATTGGCCCGGCCTGCAATCGCTGCGGGGGTTGCTTTGGTTCTGATGGAAACGATCGCTGATTTCGGAACGGTGCAGTATTTTGGCGTCCAGACCCTGACCACGGGCGTGTTCTCCACCTGGCTTAACGACAACAATGCCGGCGGGGCCGCCCAGATTGCCTTGGTGATCTTGGCCCTGGTTTTGGGTCTTTTGTGGATCGAACGCCAAAGTCGCAAGCGCGCGCGATTTCATGTCATGGCCCGTGCAGCGCGTCCGGTCGTGCCGCAGGATCTGGCGCGGCCTTGGGCCTGGATCGCGACGGTGTTTTGTGTCGTGCCGCTGGCCATGGGTTTCTTGCTGCCCGTGGCGGTGATGGCGGGTCATGCACTGCGCCACCCTCAGGCCTGGATTGAACCCGGTCTTGGCAAGGCGGTGGTCGACACGGTCTTCATCGGCGGCCTGTCGGCCGTTCTGACGGTCGCCACGGCGGTGTTGCTGGTGTATGGTCTGCGCCAGACTGGTCGGTGGTTGACACGTCTGGTCTTGCCATTGACCGCTCTTGGCTATGCGGCACCCGGAGCGGTCATGGCGGTTGGCATCTTGATGCCCCTGGCCGCATTGGACCACCATCTGGCCGATGCCGTGCTTTCCTTGACAGGTCATGATCCCGGCCTGATGTTGACCGGCACTGTGGCGGCGTTGATCCTGGCCTATATGGTGCGCTTCTTCGGCATCGCCCAAGGTGTTGTTGACTCGGCGTTTGGTCGCGTCGCGCCATCCCTGCCAATGGCCGCGCGCTCGCTGGGCAAGACCAGGGGGCAGACACTCAATTCGGTGTATTTGCCTTTGATGAATCGCTCGGTCAGCACGGCCTTGCTGCTGGTGTTCGTCGATTGCGTCAAGGAACTGCCGGCGACACTGTTGCTCAGACCGTTCAATCTGAACACCTTGGCCACGCGCGCCTATGACCTGGCCAGCCTTGAAAAGATTGGTGAGGCCGCACCTGCGGCACTGATGGTGATCGCGATCAGTCTGGCCGCAGTCGCCGCGATGTCGCGCCAAAACAGTGATTGAGTCCCGATTGGCTGCTGAAAAACCCATCAATAAACCATGATTTGTCTTGGCTTTCAGCAGTAGCTGCAAAAGTCCTGTCACTCTGCACAGGCGGATTTTCCGCGCCAAACCCGCATGATGCTTCAAGCGAACAGATGGCCCGTGGCGCGCGACGACAACCTTGGCTTGACATCTGCGGATGTCTGCAAGTTCTGACATCCGTCGACAGCGAATCGGGTTGACAGCGGGCGCGGGCGATGCAGGATTGCCACCAAATTTGGTTAATGAAAGGTTCATTCATGCCCACGCTCGCAAACGTGATCGAACTCTCTGAACTCGACGGCGCCGACGGCTTCAAGATCAACGGT
>JBAXXO010000176.1:0-6683 GCA_037127855.1 Alphaproteobacteria bacterium | reverse complement strand
ACCGGCCCCAGTGCGCAGCGGGCCTTTGGGTCGAAGCTGGCTTCAGCCGAATCGTACCATCCCGAAGTCCCGCGCAAGGTGATGAAAGAGTTGATGACGCGCAGGGATCAGCCAGCTTTGCTTGATACGGCAATCTGGCTGGGCCTGCTGGCGCTCACGGGGCTTGGCGGGGTCTATTCTCGGGGCACATGGGCCTGCGTACCGTTCTTTTTCGTCTTCGGTGTGCTGTACGGCTCGGCCTGGGGTCGTCGCTGGCACGAGGCGGGGCATGGCATCGCGTTCAAGACCGCTTGGATGAATGACGTGGTAAATGAGATTGCCAGTTTCATGGTCATGCGCAACCCCGTCAACGGGCGCTGGAGCCATGCGCGCCACCACAGCGACATTTGGCACATGTATCTGACCG
Organism: Alphaproteobacteria bacterium; assembly: GCA_037127855.1. GTDB lineage: Bacteria > Pseudomonadota > Alphaproteobacteria > Rhodobacterales > Rhodobacteraceae > Stagnihabitans. Next base: position 6,277 of record JBAXXO010000176.1, on the reverse strand, counting down.
GGATGATACAGCATGCCGGTGTGTCTGGGAATATCGTGGATCAGCTCCTGAACATCCGCACCTGCCCTGCGACTCCGGTCAGCCGCTGGATTTGCTGGAACATGAACGATTACGTCGAACATCACATGTTCCCGGTGCTGCCCTATCACGCGCTGCCGCGTTTGCATGCGCTGATCATGGATGATCTGCCGGCCCCCTGCCCCTCGATGTGGGCGGCCTATGCCGAGATGATCCAGGCGGTTCTGCGGCAGCGGCATGAAAAGGGCTATTGCCTGCGCAAGATCCTGCCGGCCACGGCCCGTCCCTACCGAGACGAGTTTCACTGTAATGTTCCTGAAAGGGGAAAATAGAATGTGGGTTACGGCATGCGCAATTGACGATATCGACCCCGAGGATGTGTTGCGGTTTGACCATCTGGGCCAGACCTATGCAATTTACCGCGACCCCAAGGGGGCATTCTTTGCCACCTCGGGTCTGTGCAGTCACGAACAGGTGCATCTGTGCAATGGGCTGGTGATGGGCGATCTGATCGAATGCCCCAAGCATAACGGGCGGTTCAATTACAAGACGGGTGCGGCCTTGCGCAGCCCTGCAAGTGTGACTTTGAAGGTTTTTGCCACCCGTGTTCAGGGCAATGATGTACAAATTGAGGTAAACTGACTTGACTCGCAAAAAACCGACTGTGTCCGACCTGCGCGTCCTCAAGGGCCGTGGCCAGTTGACCATGCTGTTTGTCCGAACGCTGGATGGGGCTGCCGCTGCGGAAGAGGCCGGCATCGAGATCGTGTCAGCGCCGCCGGATCAGGTCAGCCATCCTGACTATCGTGGCGTCGCCCCCAGCCTGTTTACGATGACCGGGATGGATCACCGGTCAGCTGGCACGCGCGACGATTACCTGCGTTTTGCCAGTAAGATGCTCAAGTCGGGGGCCGACGCGATCTATTCGTCGGGCAGTGTGGCGACGATCAGGTTTCTGGCCGACGAGCATATCCCGGTGGTCGGGCATGTGGGGCTGGTGCCCTCGCGCCATACCTTTACGGGTGGGTTCCGCGCGGTCGGCAAGACAGCGGCAGGGGCGCAGGCAATGTTGGACGAGGTGCGCGCCTATGAGGCGGCGGGTGCCTTTGCCGTCGAAATCGAAGTTGTCCCGGTCGAGGTTGCTAAGGCCATTTCGCAGCGCGTGGGCATTTTGCTGTGGTCGATGGGGCCGGGTGCGGGCTGCGATGCGCAATACCTGTTTTCCGAGGATATCTTGGGCGAAAACAGGGGCCATATGCCACGTCACGCCAAGGTCTATCGCAACTTTGCCGCGGAACATGACCGGCTGCAACGCGAACGGGTGGCGGCCTATGCCGAGTTCATCGCTGATGTCGCCTCGGGCGCGCTTCCACAGGATCGCCATGTTGTCAAGATGGACGCGGCAGAACTGGCGGTTTTCCTGAAGGAGTTGACTTGACCCGGCGCAAAGCGTCACGGAGGGTATTCGGCTGCGGACAGGGTTGGCGCAGCGCATAGGGTTTGCGTTTGACGCTGCGTCTTTTGATCTGCGGGCGAATTCGCGCTTAGGTCCGATGCGGTTGGGTTGCTAGTCTTGGCTTCATTGAGCACTGGGAGGGTCGCATGGACTATCAACTTTGTATCGGTCATCTGCTGGACACCGGTCTGCGGGCTGCACCGGGGCAGACGATCACCTATGGCACCGAGGTCAGCATGACCTTTGCCGAATTCGGCGCAAGGGTCCGATGGTTGGGGGCGGGGTTGGCGGGATTGGGCCTTGGTCAGGGCTCGGTCGTGGCCGTGATGGATTATGACAGCCACCGCTATCTGGAATGCTTCTTTGCTGTACCGATGCTGGGGGCGGTGTTGCACACGGTCAACGTTCGCCTGTCACCCGAACAAATCCTTTACACGATCAATCACGCGCAGGATGATGCCATTCTGGTGCACAAGGATTTTCTGCCGCTATTGCTGCCTTTGGTGCCAAGGATCACGCGGCCCGTCGTGCTGGTGCTGTTGGCCGATGGACCTTGCGAATTGCCTGTGGGATTTGCGGGCCGGTATGAAACCTTGGCGGAGGCGGCGGAGTTTGCGTTTCCAGACTTGCCCGAGACCACGCGCGCCACCTTGTTCTATACCACGGGAACGACAGGCAATCCCAAAGGGGTAAGCTATAGCCACCGGCAGCTTGTCTTGCACAGCCTTGGGGTCGTGGCATGTTTCGCGCCGGTGCCGGGGCGCGGCGGGATCAAGCTGGACGATGTCTATATGCCGCTGACGCCGATGTTTCATGTACATGGCTGGGGCTTTCCCTATATCGCCATAATGCTGGGGATCCGGCAAGTCTATCCGGGGCGCTACGAGCCGGGCCGGTTGCTGCACCTGATCGCGGTGCATGGCGTGACGTTTTCGCATTGCGTGCCCACCGTGCTGAACATGATCCTGAACGCGCCGGGGGCCGAGGCGGTGAACCTGTCGCGGTGGAAGGTGATCATCGGCGGCTCGGCCCTGCCCGAAGGTCTGGCACGTGCCGCGATGGCGCGGGGCATCGACGTTCATACCGGCTATGGGATGTCGGAAACCTGCCCGGTGCTGACGATTTCCGACATGATGGCCAGTCAGGCGCAAGGCGACACGGTGCCGGTGCGGATTGCCACCGGGCGGGCGATACCCTTGGTGCAATTGCGGGTGGTCGACCCCGAAATGCGCGATGTGGCGCAGGATGGGGTGACAACGGGCGAGGTCGTGGCCCGGGCCCCGTGGCTGACGGCCGGATATCTGCGCGATGCTGCGGGGACAGCAGCCTTGTGGGCCGGGGACTGGTTGCATACTGGGGACGTGGGGGCGATGGCACCGGATGGCACCTTGCGCATTTCGGACCGGCTGAAGGATGTGATCAAGTCGGGGGGCGAGTGGATCAGCAGTCTGGAACTGGAAAGCCTCGTGTCGTCGGTGCCGGGCGTTGTCGAAGCGGCGGCCGTCGGCATGCCCGATGCCAAATGGGGCGAGCGGCCGGTAATCCTGGTGGTGGCGCGGGACGATGTTGTGGCGGCGGTGCATGCGGCCGTGCAGGCGGCAATAGTGGCAGGTCGGCTGTCGAAATGGGCAGCGCCCGAGCGGGTCATGATGGTCGAGGCGATCCCCAAGACCAGCGTCGGCAAGATCGACAAGAAACGCATCAGGGCCGAGTTGGCCCTTGGGTAATTTGCTGCATCTGCGTCAGTGGGGATTTCACATCCCCACACCCCTGTGGAATATTTGGACCAAAGTGAAAGGGAACAACCTGGTTCAGGTGACGCAGCCACGGGCCGCGACCTTTTGGTCGCCGGTCAGGTGGCCGCTTCGGTGCAAGTAGACATGGTCCACCAGATTACTGACCGGGCAGGCGTGATTGGGGATGATGTGTATACGGTCGCCGACAGCGGGGCCGGGTTGGTCGGGGTTCAGAGCCAGGATTGCATGCTCTTCAGACAGCGCCGTGATCTGGGCGTCCGGGTATTCGACAACATGGCCGTAGCCTTGCAGACCGAGGAGATCGGATGTCAGGGATTTTGACCCGGCGTCAAGGATGGCACGGGTCGGGGTGGGTCGGCTGACCACGGTTGCGAGCACAGTCAGCGCACAGTTTTCCCATGCACAGGCACCGCGGGCGACGAGGGATCGGTCGTTGTAGATATAGGTTCCGGCGCGGTATTCAGTAACCACGGGCGCAAAGGCCGCGTCTGCCATGGTTGGGGTGCCGCCACTGGAGATGGTCTGGCAATGGCCGATGGCGGCGATGCACAGGGCTTTTGCCGCCGACATGAAGCTTTGGACCGCGGCCTCGGCCTGAATGGCCGGATAGGTCATCAGGCCCTGAAACTGCAGACCCGGGGCGCTGTCGATGGCACAAGCAAGGTCAGCGGCTGCTTGTGGGCTTTGCACACCGCAGCGCCCCATTCCGGTGTCACATTCCACCAGAACGGCCAGTCGGTGTGCACAGTCGGCAAAGCCGGCCGACAGCGCGTCAACGGTTTTCAGATTGTCGGCCACCACGGTCAAGCTGCAGGTGTCGGCGAGCCTGCGCAGCCGCTGGATCTTGGTTGGTGACAGCAGGTTGAAGCACAGCATTATGTCGTCAAAGCCCTCGGCCGCGAAGATTTCGGCCTCGGACAGTTTCTGGACGGCGATGCCACTCGCGCCTTCGCGCAGTTGCAAGCGTGCAAGGCGGGGGATTTTGTGGGTTTTGATATGGGGGCGGAACTGGACGCCGATTGCGTCGAAATGGGCTTGGGCGGCGGCGATGTTGGCCTCGACGATGTCAAGGTCGATCAGGACGGCAGGGGTTTCGATTGTGTGCATGGCGGGGCTCCGGGATCAGGTGCGCAGCCATACTTGCATGGCATTGGGACCGCGGTTGCACCAGATGTAGTAGGGCACGGCGATCAACTGGCTGTTGTCTTCGACTGGCGGGGTCGTGCGATAGAGCGCGTGGCCCCAGCTTGTGGCGTCGGCCTGCGCGCCTTCGGCGGCAAGGGTGGTGATACCGCCCAGCAGGTCCGGGGCCCACTGGGCGGTCAATGGGGTCGCGGAGGGCAGGCGCAGGAAAGGCAGGCCGGGATTGTCGCACTGTTCGAGGCAATAGACCAGCGGACCACGCCGCAGCGCAACGCGACCGATATCCTGTGCGACAGCGGGGTTGGCATGCAGGCGTTCGGGTTGCATTGGCAGGGTCAGGTTGACCGTGTCGCCCTTGGTCCAGTTGCGCGTCAGCTTCAGGTAGCCGCGCTGGGGTGTCATCGGAACCTCTGCGCCATTGACCGCTGCGGTGGCCCCAACCGCCCAGGCAGGGATGCGCAGCGATAGGGTAAAGGGGCCGCAGTCCTTTGGGTCAAGGGTGATCTGGACACTGCCTGACCACGGATAAGTCGAGGTTTCGGTCAGTTGCACATGGCCCCCGGCGACGGGCAGGGTGGTTGTGGCCCCGCCATACAGGTGGACGGCGATTTCGCTTTCGGCGATGGCGTAGAAATAGCCGGCGACCGATGCGATCAGCCGCGCCACGTTCATCGTGCAGCAGGGACAGGGATGCCAATCCCAGCGTTGATGCGTGCCGTCTGATTGCAGTTTGTTGTCGTAGAAATACTGAGTTCCGTCGCGGGACAGGCCGGCAAGGCAGGTGTTGTACAAAGCCAGTTCCAGAATGTCGGCATATTGGCTGTCGAGATCTAGATTCAGCATCCGCGCCGCCCAGAATACCATGGCGACCGAGGCGCAGGTTTCGGCATAGGCGGTGTCGTTTGGCAGGTCATAGTCGCGGGTAAAGCCCTCGTTGCGGGCCGAGGGGCCAAAGCCGCCTGTCACATACATGCGGGTGGTCGTGACGTCGGCCCACAGGGTTTCGCAGGCTTGTTTCAGGCCAGCATCGCCCAGTTCGGCGGCAAGATCGGCCATGGCGCTGTACATATACATGGCGCGGACGGCGTGGCCCACGACCTTGGTCTGCTGGCGGACCGGCAGGTGCGACTGGTTGTATTCATAGGTGCCCTGACCAAAGCCTTCAGCAGCCTCACCGCGGGCTGCGCGTTCGGCGTCAAAGTAATGCGGCTGGGCACCGCGTTCATTGATGAAATAGCTGGCGAGGTCGAGATATTTGCGCCGACCTTGATCAAGGTGGCGCGTGGCGTGATAAAGCTTGATCAGGGCCAGCTCGATCTCCTGGTGGCCACAATAGCCGCGCTTTTGCCCGGGGCCCGGCCCAAAGGTGGCGGCGACATGATCCATGTAGCGGATCATCACCTGTAGCAGACGGTCGCGGCCGGTGGCGTGGAAATAGGCGACGGCACCTTCCAGCAGGTGGCCCGCATTGTACAATTCGTGGTTGTCGCGCAGGTTCGTCCAGCGGTTTTCCGGCTCGCGGCCCAGATACCAGCAATTGAGGTAACCGTCGGGGGCCTGCGCCTTTTCCAGATCCGTGGTGATGGCCTCGATCTGTGCTTCGATGGTGGCGTCGCGGCGGTGTGACAGGGCGTAGGAGGCGGCCTCGATCCACTTGCCGATGTCGCTGTCCCAGAAAATCTGGGTGGTAAAGCCGGCAGGGCTGCGCGGAATGCGCAGCGGTGGGACAGGCTGCGGCAGCTTCAGGCTGTCAAGCAGGCCGTTCAGGGTCAGTTGGTGATGCTGCGACGGAATGGTTTGGGACCGAACGGTTTCAAGGCGTTCGGACCAGAACGGGCCGGTGATCTTGACATCGCTGAATTTGACCGAGGCATAGTTCCGCATGGGGGACCCTTGTTCTTAG
>JBAXXO010000175.1:0-6753 GCA_037127855.1 Alphaproteobacteria bacterium | reverse complement strand
GCAGAACCCGCTCCTCGTTCACCGGATCGTCTTTTTCCACGACCCGACGTTCTAGAAGCTGTTCGACGCCCAAGAGGGTGCCCTGCCTTATCCGACTGACCGTACAACGTCGCGCCCTATATGCGCCGTCCGTCCAGGCCGAATATATGGATGCGTGTGGAATCCAAGGCGATGCCTACGGGGTCTCCGACTTTGGCGATCAGGTCGCCGGAGCCTTGCAGGGTAAACATTCCGTCCGGGGTATGGAGATGGACGAGCGTTTGGTTGGCCGCCCGACAGAAGGGCAGGTTTGCAGTCCGGAAGGTGATCGAGCTGCAGGGTCTTGGCCACCTCGGTGGCCTTGGCCAGACGGCTGGCCTTGGGCTCGCCCTGTGCCTCCAGCGAAAAGCCGATGTTTTCGGCCACGGTCAAGTGGGGGTAAAGCGCATAGCTTTGAAAGACCATGGCGATGCGGCGGTCGGACGGTTCCAGATCGGTGACATCGCGGCCATTGATGCGGATTTCGCCCGCCGTCACATCCTCCAACCCGGCGATCAGGCGCAACAGGGTGCTTTTGCCGCAGCCTGAAGGGCCGAGAAGGGCGCAGAACTCGCCCTTCTCGACATTCAGGGATATGTCCTGCACCGCCTGAAACGCGCCGAAGCTTTTCGACAGACGGGTCAGTTCGACATAGGCCATCGCTTATTCCTTGAGCCAGACCTGCATGGGGTTCGGCCTACGGTTACACCAGATATAGTAGGGCACAGCCATCAGGGCACTGGGTTTGTCACTGGCAGGTTTGGTATGGTACAAACTGCTGCCCCAGGTGCTGACATCGACCATGCGGCCCTCAGCCTTGATCACGGTGATGCCGCCCAGAAGGTCGCCCTGCCATTCGTCGATCAGCTCCGCATCGGCGGGCAGGCGGGCGCGCACGACGGGTCCGGCAATATCCTGTTGTTCGACGCAATAGACCAAGGGGCCACGGCGCAGCGCCGCGCGCCCGACATCCTGACGCACGTCGGGATGGGCATAGATGCGCTCAGCCCGCATGGGCAGGGTCAGGCTGACGGTGTCGCCCTTGGCCCAGGCCCTTGTGATTTTCAGATAACCGCGTTCGGTCGTCATCGCTTGCGCCACGCTGTTCACACAGGCCGACGCGCCCTTGGCCCAGGCGGGGATGCGCAGCGACAGGGTGAACTCCCCGGTGTCTTCGGGCTCCACGGTCAGGGCAACATCGCCCGACCAGGGGTAAGTCGAGGTCTCGGTCAGGGTGACCTTGCCGCCAGCCACCGGTAAAGTCGTCTTCGCCCCGCCATAAAGATGCACGGTGATTTCGCTGTTGGCCACGCCATAGAAATACCCGGCAATCGAGGCGACAAGCCGCGCCACGTTCATCGTGCAGCAGGGGCAGGGGTGCCAATCCCACCGCCTGTGTGACCCGTCGCTTTCCAGCTTGTTGTCATAGAAATACTGGGTGCCGTCGCGCGAGAGACCCGCCAGAGAGGTGTTGTACAGGGCAAGCTCCAGAATATCGGCGTACTGGCTGTCAAGGTCGAGGTTCATCAACCGCGCCGCCCAGAACACCATGGCGACCGAGGCGCAGGTTTCGGCATAGGCGGTGTCGTTGGGCAGGTCGTAATCTTTGGTGAAGCCCTCGTTCAAAGCCGAGGGGCCGAAGCCGCCGGTCACATACATGCGGGTGCGGGTGACATCGGCCCAGAGCGTCTCACACGCCTGTTTCAGCCCGGCATCGTCATGCTCGGCGGCAAGGTCGGCCATGGCGGTGTACATATACATCGCCCGAACGGCATGGCCGATGACCTTGGTCTGCTGGCGCACGGGCATGTGGGACTGGTTGTATTCATAGGTGCCCTGACCATAACTTTCGACAGGCTCGCCCCGCGCCTCGCGTTCGATGTCGAAGTAATGTGGGCGGGCTCCGCGTTCATTGATGAAATAGGTGGCAAGGTCGAGGTATTTGCGGATCTTGATCGCATGATAGAGTTTGACCAGCGCCAGTTCAATCTCTTGATGGCCGCAATAGCCGCGCTTTTGGCCGGGATTCGGGCCAAAGACCGTGGCAATATGATCCATGTAGCGCATCATGACCTGCATCATCCGGTCGCGCCCCGTGGCGTGGAAATAGGCCACCGCGCCCTCCAGCAGGTGGCCTGCATTGTACATCTCATGATTGTCGCGCAGGTTGGTCCAGCGGTTCTGCGGCTCGCGTTCCAGATACCAGCAGTTGACGTAACCATCGGGGGCCTGGGCCTTTTCCAGATCATCGATGATGGATTCGATCTGCGCCTCGATGATGGGATCACGGCGGTGCGACAAGGCATAGGAGGCTGCCTCGACCCATTTGCCGATATCTGAATCCCAGAAAATCTGAGTGGTGAAGTTGTGGCGGTTTTTGGGAAAGGTCAGCGGCGGCACGGGCTGGGGCAGTTTCAGGCTTTCCAGCATGTTGTATTCGGCCAGCTTGCGGTGCTGGCTGGGGATGGTGTGGGTCAGCACGCAATCAAGCCGCTCGGACCAGAATGGCCCGGTGATCTTGACATCGCTGAACGTGACAGATGCGTATTTCCGCATGATGGTCCTACCTTTGATTGGCCGAGGGTTGAAGCCCGTGGGACGAGGGTGCAGGGCAGCAGGCGCTGCCCGGCTTCGTGATGCCCGTCGATCATGCGCGCCATGCAGCGCCCGGCCCCGGCGCCAAGGCCGGGCAGGTTCATGTCGATGGAGGTCAGCGGGGGGCGGGCGGCCTCGGCCATGACGCCCCAATTATCAAAGCCGACGATGGCGACATCGTCCGGCACGCGACGGCCCATTTCACGCAAGGCATCGGCGGCCCCACGGGCGATCTGGTCATTGCCACAAAAGAGCGCGTCCGGGTTGGAACGACCGGGGCCATAAAGCTGGGCCACTGCCTCGCGGCCCCACTCTTCAGTCCATTTGCCAATCAGAATGTCACCAGGGGCAAGGCCAGACGTGGTCAGCGCGGCGAGGTATCCCATGCGGCGCAACTGGACCGCTTCGAAATGCGCGGGACCGGTGATATGAGCGATACGGCGACGACCTATTTCGGCCAAGTGCTGCACGGCCATGACCGCGCCGCCGTGGTCATCGGGCAGAAAGGTCAAGCCATCATCATCGTCCGACCGGGCATAGACATGGATGACGGGGATGCCAAGGCCGGACAGGTGCACGCCGGGACGCCGGTCAGAGCGGCGGGCGGTGACGATGATACCGTCGACCTGTTTGGCCAACAACTGCTCGACATGCGCCGCCTCGCGTGTCGGGTCATCGGTGGCGTTGCACATGAAAACCCCCATGCCCAGCGGGGCCAGAACGGCCTCCAACCCCTCCATGATGGGCATGGTAAAGCGGCCAAAACTGTCGCTTGAGATCGGGCCCACCGTCCCCGACAGGCCCGATTGCAGGCTTTTGGCCAGAGTATTGGGGCGGAACTGCAGCTTTTCGGCCGCCTCGATCACGCGGGACCGCGTCTCGGGTGCAATGGTGCCAGTCTTGTTCAGCGCCTTGGAAACGGTGCCAACCGACACGCCCGCCGCTTTGGCAACATCGCGGATGGTGGGGGTCGGGCGCAGCGTCACTTGACCGCCCCCGACAAGAGGCCCGAGATGTAATAGCGCTGCAACAGCAGGTAAACGGCCATGCAAGGCAGGATCGAGATGATCACCGAGGCCTGCAGACCCCCCCAGTTGATGGCCCCGAAATTGCTGGTCAACACGCCGGTCATCATCACAGGGACGGTGAAGCTGTCTTCGTGGTTCATCAAGATCAGGGCCCCGATGAATTCGTTCCACGAGGTGATGAAGGCAAAAAGCGCCACGGTCACGACACCGGGGGCGACCAGCGGCAGGAAGATCCGGCGCAGGGCGAAGAAGGAAGATGCGCCATCGACCACGGCCGCCTCCTCCATTTCTTTGGGGATGGCCTCGAAGGAATTGCGCATCAGGTAGATCGAGAAGGGCAACTGCAGGATGGTGTGCAGTACGGCCAGGCCGGGTTTGGTGGCCATCAGTCCAAGGTCGTTCAGCAGCAGGTAAAGCGGGATCAGCGGCGCCTGAAACGGCAACATCATCGAGGCGAGGAGGATGAGGAAGATGCCCTCCTTGAAAGGCAGCGGGAAGCGGGCCAGCGCATAGCCGGCGGGCACGGACAGCACCAGACAGAACAGGATCGTCAGCCCGGCCACCGATAGCGAATTCCAGACATAAGAGAACAGGCCGGCGTTATGGGCGAGTATTTCACGGTAACTTTCCAGCGAAAAGCTGTGCGGCAGATAGGTGGGCGGCACGGCCGACGCCTCGGCCGGGGATTTGAAAGAGGCGAAGGCCGACATGACCAGCGGCCACAGCATGATGGTGATGACGGCCAAGCAGATGGCGGCGGCCAGATATTCGCCACGGCGGATACGCGGGCGGCGCAGGGGTGCGGCGATGTCGGTCATTTCTGTCCCTTCCGCGACAGCCACAGTTGCACTGCCGTGCCCGAGGTGATGACCACCATCAACAGAACCGCCTGCGCTGCGCCATAGCCCAGTTCGAAACGGACAAAGCTGGATTGGTAGATCCAGTAAACCGTGGTGAAGGTCTGCCCGCGCGGACCGCCGCCCGACATCAGGTAGAATTGGTCAAAGGCCAGCATGGACCCGATGGCCGAGATCAGCGTGGCCAGCACGATCGACCGCATGGCCAGCGGGATGATGATGCGGCGCACCCGTTTCCAAGGCGACGCGCCGTCGATCATCGCGGCTGCGATCACGTCATCGCCGATGGCCTGAATGTCCGCAACCATCAGGATCATGCCAAAGCCCACGACCTTCCAGACGACAGAAATGATGACAGCGAATTGCCCGGTCGTGGCCTTCTTGAACAAGACCAGCGGTTCTTCAAGAATGCCCATATCCACCAGCAAGCGGTTGAAAGGGCCCACCTGTTGGTCAAAGAGCCAATACCAAAGCAGAGAGGATGAGGCGAGGCCGATGACCACCGGCAGGAACACCACCGTCCGCGTCGCGCGGCGCGGAGGGGTATTCTTGGACACCAAGAGCGCCAGCGCCAGGTTCAGCACCAGAAGGATCGGCGTGATGTAAGCGGTATAGGCCAGGGTAAAGGTCATCGCCCGCCAGAAATTCTTGTCGCCAAAGGCGCGGGCATAGTTTTCCAGCCCCACGAAATCTACCGGCGTATCGGGCCCCGACATCAGGCTTTTCGCGGTGAAGGACAGCCAGATCAGACGGCCGAGCGGCCAAAGCACGAAGACCGCGACAAAAAGCAGGGCGGGGGCGACATAAAGCATGCCCGTCCAGCGATTTCTGTGTCTGCGCATTCGGCTTGCCTTCCCGGTCTGGCGGCGAAAGGGTCTGCGGCGCCAAGGCGCCGCAGCCTTTGGGGTTCAGCGGCCAGCGATTTCCAGCATCGCGGCGCGGGCGTCGGTGATGGCGCCGTCGACATCGCCGTCAAAGATCGCCTGTTGCAGCATGCCGATCCAGGGCGAGCTATCCGAGTTCACCATATCGGCAAAGTGGAACACCCACGGCACATAGCCCACCGACAGCGCCTTGGCGGTGGTCAGCACCTTTTCATTGCCCTTGGTATACTCGTTGTCGGCCAGATCGGTCCGGGTGGTCAGGATCGAGTTCTTGGCCAGACCATTCAGCTGCGCGTCATCCGACAGGACCCAGGTCAGGAATTCGCGTGCTGCCGCCTCGTTCTTGCCCTTGGCCGGGATGGCCACGACGTCACCGCCCACAAAGGCCGAAACCTGGCCCGCTTCGACGCCATCCAACACGGTCAGACCGTAGTTGAAGTCGGGATGTTCGCGCGCCATCAGGCTGATCAGGAAGCCGCCGGTGCCCGCAATGCCGATCTTTCCGGTGGTAAAGGCCGAGACAAAGTTGGCCCTGGCGTCGGTTTCGGCATTGGCCGGGATCATATCCTCGTCCCACATCATCTTCAGCGCTTCCAGAACCACTTTCACGCCGTCGCCCGTCAGAGCCTCGTCTGTGCCGTTCTTGGGCAGCATCTTGAAGCCTGCGGCCACCATCATCGGCGAAGTCACAAAGATGTTGCAGCCGGGGCAAGCGCCCGAGAACCAGAAGCCATAGGTATCACCGCCCAAGGCACGGATCTTGCGGGCATGATCGACGACGTCAGCGACGGTCTGTGGGCCCTTTTCGGGGTCGAGCCCGGCGGCCTTTTAAAGATCCTTGTTCCAAGCCAGCACCGACACGTCGGGGGTAAAGCCGACGCAGTAGATCCTGCCCTCATAAGTGGCGATGTCTTTGTATGCCTGCACATGGGTGGCATAATGCGGGTCGGCGGTTAGCTGATCCGTCACATCGGTCAGGAAGCCCGCCTTCATGAAATCGGGCATGTAGATCAGGTCAAAGGACACAAAGTCCGGCGCATTGCCCGACTGAAGCGAGGTTGCGAGCTTGGTGATGACTTGGCTATCCGGGATCGCCGCGAGATGGCTGGAAGATCGCCTGTAATGGCAGTTGTAGAGCAGAAGGCTGCGTTGAAGGTTCTGGCGCAGGGCGCGGATCGGGCGCTTGCGCTGCTTGCGACCCGCGACGGCCGGACCAGCGCGCGGATCGGGCAAGGCGCAGACCGTCGCGTATCGGCCTCGGGCGAGGCCAGAAAGGTTACGATGATGGGCGCCATCGGCTGGCGCGACCGACTGGTGCCACCGACTGGCTGATCGTCGCCACCTCCAAAACCAGGCGCAGCGCCGACTTCG
>JBAXXO010000174.1:0-6761 GCA_037127855.1 Alphaproteobacteria bacterium | reverse complement strand
TGTTGAGACACTACCGCTAGAGCGGGTCGCATGTGGATGCCAAGAAACGCTTGATCAACACGGATACCCTTGGGGCAGTTTTCTGCCCCAAGAGGCCAAAGCCTCAGATGAAACGGTTCCACAGGTTTTCTAACCGCTCTTGACCGCCCGATACGGGTTGCGGGTTCAGGCCCTTTGCGAGGACGACTGCCGCCGCTTCGTCCAGCGATCCCGCCAGCAGCGCAGCCGCCTCTTGCCCTTGCCAGCGCGCGTAACGTGCCGCGCGCGCTGACTCTAGGCTGCCGTCCTGGAACAAGGCCGCAGCGGCCTTCAAGGCACGCGCACAGGTGTCCATGCCCCCGACATGCGCTAAGATCAGGTCCGCAGGGTCCAACGACTGACGTCGCACCTTGGCGTCAAAATTGGTGCCGCCGGAGTGCAATCCGCCGTTCCGAAGCACTTCGTAATAGGCCAGGGCCGTGTCGGGAACATTGTTGGGAAACTGATCCGTATCCCAACCCGATTGCAGATCGTTGCGGTTCATGTCGATGGATCCCAGGATTCCCAATGACGCGGCCATTGCAAGTTCATGCTCGAACGAATGGCCGGCAAGGAATGCGTGACCCGTTTCGATATTGCACTTCACTTCCTTTTCCAGACCAAACTGCACCAGAAAGCCAAAGACGGTGGCCACGTCATAATCGTACTGATGTTTCGACGGTTCCTGCGGTTTTGGTTCGATCAGAATCGTCCCCTTGAAGCCGATCTTGTGCTTGTATTCGACCACCTGCTGCAAGAAGCGGCCTGCATGGTCACGCTCGGCCTTCAGGTCGGTGTTCAGCAGTGTCTCATACCCCTCACGCCCGCCCCACAGCACATAGTTGGCACCGCCCAGCTTGTGCGTGGCATCCATGTTGGCTTTCACAGTGGCAGCAGCATAGGCGTAGATTTCCGGATCGGGGTTGGTTGCAGCCCCAGACATCCAGCGACGGTGGCTGAACATGTTCGCTGTGCCCCACAGCAGTTGCGTCTTGTGGGTTGCTTGCTTTTCCCCAAGATAATCAACGATCATTGCAAGGTTGCGCGCGCTTTCGGCGAAAGTTGCACCTTCTGGCCGAATATCTGCATCATGGAAGCAATAGAACGGCGCATCCAGAATGTCGAACATCTCGAATGCCACATCGGCCTTGAGCCGGGCATGATCCATGCTTTCGCCAAACCACGGCCGTTCAAATGTCTGACCACCAAACGGGTCGCCGCCTTGCCACGCAAAACTGTGCCAATAGGCGACGGAGAAGCGAAGGTGATCTTCCATTCTTTTGCCCATCACCATTTCATCGGGGTTGTAATGGCGGAAAGCAAACTCGTTGCTGCTGTCGGGGCCTTCGTATCTGATGGCCGGGATGCCTTTGAAGAAGTCGGTCATTGTGTCCTCACTGTGAAAGAGACTGGATGGCATTGCGGGCCGCCACATAGCGTGCGTGCCCTTCGTCGAAAGCCGACGACAGGTTGGGGTCTGGCTCTACCACTCTCGCAACAGGTGGCAATGGCGCAATCTCGGCCCCGGCACCGGTTACTGCCATGATGGCCAACCTGGCGGCGCCGAAGGCCCCACCGAAATCGCCGGCAGCAGGTACCAGCAAGGGAACGTTCAAGGCTGTCGCAATGGCGCGCAGCCAGTAATCAGACCGCGATCCGCCGCCCACTGCCAGAACCTGCTCCAGTCTTGTGCCGGTCGCGGCCAAAGCATCGCGGCTGTCGCGAAATGCAAAGCTTACACCCTCGAGGACGGCGCGGGTACCGGACAACCGATCTGTCGTGTGCTCCAGTCCAACAAAGGCTCCTCGAATGGCAGCATCGTTCAAAGGGGTTCGCTCGCCGCCGAGATAGGGCAGAAACCGAGCCTTGCCCGGCGCTTGCAACGGGCCCAACTCGCCGGTCAATGTGGCCGCCGACTGCCCGACCAGTCCCGCATACCAGTTCAAGGCGTCGGTGGCGGCAAGAATTACCCCCATCTGATGCCACGTATTTGGCAAGGCATGGCAAAAGGTGTGCACGGCGGTTTCAGGGTCTGGCTGGTAGCCACAATTGGCCGCAAAAAGCACGCCAGATGTGCCTAGCGATATAAAGGCCTGGCCTGCCTTGACCACGCCAACGCCGATCCCTGCTGCAGCGTTGTCGCCAGCGCCGCCCGCCACGGCCACACCGACAGGCAGGCCGAACTGTGCCGCCAGATCACCCCGCACCACGCCCGATATAGCTGATCCTTCGACCAATCGCGGCATTTGTGCGCGGCCAAGACCGGTCGCAGACAACAGCGCATCGGACCAGTCGCGATTGCCGGTGTCCAGCCACGCCGTGCCTGCTGCATCGGACATCTCGGACACATGTTCGCCGATCAACCAAAGGCGCAGATAGTCCTTTGGCAGCAGCACTTTGGCCACTTTGGCCCAGACATCGGGTTCATGGTTGCGCAGCCAGTCCAGTTTGGGGGCTGTAAAGCCAGGGAACACAATATTGCCGGTCAGGGCACGAAAGATCGGGTTGGCATCCAAAGCCGCCGCCTCGGCATGACTGCGAGTGTCGTTCCAAAGGATACAGGGGCGCAAGACCTGATCGGCATCATCCAGCAATGTTGCGCCATGCATGTGACCTGACAGGCCAATCCCCTTGACTGCGCCAAGACCGGTGGCCGACAACTGGCCCAGGACAGCCTGACAGGCGATGATCCAGTCTGCGGGCATCTGTTCCGACCATCCCCCATGCGCGCGTTGCACGGTCAGGGGGAAGGTCGCCTCGGCCAGAATGGTCTGGTTGTCGTCAATTAGGATGCCCTTCAGCCCCGATGTACCAAGGTCAAGTCCGATATACATGACGCAATCTCCTCTCGGCTGTTTTCCTAGCGCGTGTTGTTCTTGATCAAGTTCACCTGATCAAGAACAACACGTAACATTCCCAACGGTTTGCCCGTCTTGGGTTGGGTTCAATCTGTTTGATATTGAACCCGACCCGCCCTAGCCCGTCACCCTAGCTGCGTGGTCCGGACTCACAACCTTTGCAATCGTCCTTTGACATGCAGATAGAATGACGTATGCGCCAGGCATGATTGTCGTTGCATGTTCGATGTCTCCCTGTGACTGCCAACGGCGCCTAAAGCCGCATCGGCCCTTGGGGGACCGGCATTGATCCCATCGTAGCGCCCCATACCGATTGATCGAAATTCACGATGGCCCCCGTCATCAGACCCGCATCCTCAGATACCAGAAAGTTGACGGCTCGCGCTGCCTCTTGCGGGTCCAACAACCTTCCAAAGGGCAGGTTCAGGCTGGCCTTTTCTTCCCAGTCTTGGTCGCCCGTTTCACGGGCCTGAAGTTCGCGCTCATGGTCTGTTGACATCCAGCCGAGGTTCAACTGGTTGACGCGGATGCGGTTGGCCATCACGGCAAAGGCTGTGTTTGCGGTGAGAGTGGTCAGCGCGCCCTTGGAGGCACAATAGGCACTGATGAAAGGCTGCCCGGCCAAGGCCGAGATGGACCCGATGTTGCAGATCGCGCCCTGTATCTCGTCGCGGATCATCAGTTTGATGGCGTCTTGCATCAGAAAATACGGCCCGCGCACATTGGTCGAGAACATCCGGTCGAACAATTCTGGCGATGTGTCAAGGATCGTGCCCCGATCCGTCATGGCCCCGGCATTTACCAGAACGTCAATGCGACCAAACATCCGGTCGGTTTCTGCGATGGCGTGGCGGCAATCCTCGACACGCGCGAAATCGGCGCGCAGAAAACGTGCCGCAATACCGTAGGTATCGCCGATCGCGCGCGAGACTGCTTCGCCCCGCTTCATATTGCGCCCGGTGACGACAACGGCAGCCGCCCCAGCCGCCGCCAACCTGTGCGCGACCGCTGCGCCCAGTCCCTGTGTGGCACCGGTGACCACACAGACTTTGCCGTCCATCCGGTTCATGCAACAACCTCATAACCCGCCAGCGCCATGACCCGGTGCAATTCGATGTTGCCCTTGGTCGACCATTCCAGCGGAGGAGCCTTCTTTGGATCCTGCTCTGCCTCGACGACGAACCAGCCCTCATAGCCATAGGACGCACACCGTTTCACGATGGCCTCAAAATCCAGAGACCCGTCACCGGGCACCGTAAATGCACCCTTCATGACAGCGTCCAGAAAGCTTTCGCGGCTGCGATCCAAGGCATTGATCACCTCCATTCGGACATCCTTGGTATGGACATGGGTGATCCGGGCATGGTGATTGTCGATCACGCGCAAAACATCACCGCCGGCAAAGGCCAAGTGACCTGCATCGAACAAAAGCGGAATGCCGGATCCCGAATTCGCCATGAACAAGTCAAGTTCTGCCTCGGTTTCGACCACGGCAGCCATGTGGTGGTGGTAAGATAGTGGCATCCCCATTTCGGCACACCATTCGCCAAATTCGGTCATGTCACGGCCATAAGCCCGCATTTGCGCCGCATCAAGTTTCGGCTTTTGCGCAAGGGGTCTGGACCGATTGCCCTGAATAGACCGGGCGACCTCGCCATAGACGATGCAAGGCGCTTTGGCGGCAATGAAAAGGCTCATTTGCGCACTGATCCGGTCCTTGTTCTCGGCCATGTCACCATTCAGGATGGTGCCAGAGAACCAGCCACCGCAAACCGACATCCCGTGCTTGTCCAGCACAGGGCCCAACTCGGCCATGTCCATTGGAAACCGCCGCCCGGTTTCGACTCCTGAATATCCGGCCAGAGCCGCCTGCCTGAGACATTCCTCCAAAGACACATCATCGGACAATTCAACAAGGTCGTCATTCCACCAGCAGATCGGCGATATTCCCAATTTGGCCTTCAGCATCCGAATTCTCCGACAAGAGTGCGCGTCGGGCGAGATTCTAGCGCAGAAATGGTAAAAGGGGACTCCAAAATTCGTATGGCTTCGAGATCAGATCAGGTCTGCGACCCGCCCACTGTCAGGCCGCCGATCAGCAAGGTCGGTTGTCCCACCCCGACCGGAACCCACTGACCGTTCTTGCCACAATTGCCGATGCCGGGGTCCAGTTCCAGATCATTGCCAATCGCGCGGATATGTTTCAGGGCCGTCGCCCCGTCACCGATCAGGGTTGCCCCTTTGACCGCCTCGCCCACGACCCCATTGCGTACGCGGTAAGCCTCGGTGCAGCTGAAGACGAACTTTCCGTTGGTGATGTCAACCTGCCCGCCGCCAAAGCCTACGGCATAAATTCCGTCCTTCAGACTGGCCAAGATATCGGTCGGCTTGTCGTTACCGGCCAGCATGTAAGTGTTGGTCATGCGCGGCATCGGAATGTGCGCGTAGCTTTCGCGCCGCCCATTGCCGGTGGGTTGAACGCCCATCAAACGCGCATTCTGCCTGTCCTGAATGTAACCCACCAAAACCCCATCGTCGATCAGCACATTCTTGGCCGAAGGCGTGCCTTCGTCATCGACGGAAATGCTGCCGCGCCGGTCAGGGATCGTGCCATCGTCCAGCACCGTCACGCCCTTGGCTGCAATCCGCTGGCCCATCAGCCCGGCAAAGGCCGAAGTCTGCTTGCGGTTAAAGTCGCCTTCCAATCCGTGGCCAATGGCTTCGTGCAGCAAGATACCCGGCCAGCCCGGCCCCAGAACCACATCCATCATTCCCGCCGGCGCGGCAACGGCGTCGAGATTGACCAAGGCGATCCGCAAGGCTTCGCGCAATTGCGCCTGCCAAAACGCCGGTTCCAGCAATCTTGCCAGCCCATGACGCCCGCCGCCACCCGTGCTGCCCTGTTGGCGCCGACCATGCTGTTCCACGATCACTGAAACGTTCAGCCGCGCCATCGGGCGGATATCCGCCAGCCGTAAACCCTCTGGCCGCAGGATTTCTACCTCTTGCAGCCCTGCGGAAATCACCGCCGAGACTTGAATGACGCGCGTATCCAATCCACGCGCATAGGCATCCAGTTCCTTGAGGATGTCGATCTTGCCTGCAAATGTGCCATCGGCCATCGGATCGGCATCGGTGTAAAGCCTGACATTGGTGCCCTTGGGGCTGGCCGCAAGCGTGCCGCCACCAGTGCCGACAGCCAGCCGTGCCGTCAACGCAGCGCGACGCAGGGCCTGTTCGCTGATCTCGGTCGAATGGGCGTAGCCTGCCACCTCGCCCCGGACCGCGCGCAGACCAAAACCTTCGGAGGCATCATAGCTGGCATTCTTGATGCGACCATCGTCCAGAACAATCGACTCGGACCGCTTGCGTTCCAAAAACAGCTCGCCATCATCAGCGCCCGCCGTCGCCTCGCGCAACACCGACAGCGCGGTTGCTTCGTCCAGCAATGTTTCAAAGGGGCGGAAGGGGGCATCGGTCATGGCGGCACTTTCGAGATAGGTTTTGACGCAAGCTATGGGTTGGCGACCAGTACCGCAAGGCTTGCCGCGCACTTTGACAGCCTAAGGGTTTTCACTGCACGGTGGACCAGATGTTCCGGGCAAGCCCGACGTAGGTCGATGGATATTTATGAAAAGATGAAAGGGACAGCAAAAACGGAGCTTGCGGCCCGTCGGCCCCACGGGTGCAATTTGCTTCGGCATGGGCGGCGTCACGTCTAGGTCCGGGGTCGGGCACAAAACTTTAGGTTGGGGCGACCACATTTCACAGGGGTTGGAATTCACAGTGCTTGCGATCAATTGCCGGGGCAGACGGCGTCGCGGGCTCCAAAGATTTGGGGCAACCACCAGTTTCTTTGGGCGTCCGTCACCACGGAACGAAGAC
>JBAXXO010000173.1:0-6847 GCA_037127855.1 Alphaproteobacteria bacterium | reverse complement strand
GCCCAAAGCCCAGCCCAAAGCACAGCCTGAAACCCAGCCGCAGGCCGTGACCCCTGACCCTGCAGTCGCCACTGAACCCCAGGCCCCAAAGAGCGCCGAGCAAGTCTTGTGCGAAAAGGCCAAGGGGCAATGGGTCGCAGCCGGCAAGACTGGCGCGTTTTACTGTGCCAAACCGACGCGTGACGGTGGCAAGCAATGCCGCAACCAAAGCCAGTGTCAGGGCCAATGCCTGGCGCGGTCCGGGACCTGTTCGCCGATCACACCGCTTTACGGATGCAATGATGTGCTGCAAAAGGATGGGCGGAAGGTGACACTGTGCATCGATTGACCGCGCAATCCATCTGGCAGTGTCTTTTGCCATGTCTGTTTCTGACCGCCTGCGCCCGCCCGATTGCCGCGCCGCAGCCGCAGGTGTTTCGCAACCCGCAGGCCCCGATCTATTCTTCGGCAGTGCTGACGCCCCAGCGTCTTGCGGGGCATTGGGTGCAGGTGGCGGGCTTTGGTCCGGGCGGTGTTCTGCCTTGCGGGCCGGGATTTGTCGATATTGCCGACGGCAAGGTGACATGGCGCCTGTGTCTGGACACCGAACGCAGCGGGTCGGGGCCGATCGTGCCGGGCAAGCCCGGGCGCTTTGCGGTGACGGGGCTGGCGGATTTATGGGTCTTGTGGGTCGATGGCGATGATCGCACCCTGGTGATCGGCACGCCGTCGGGTCAGTTCGGCTTTGTGCTGAACCGCCAGGCCGGCCTGCCGCCCGACCGCCTGCGCGCGGTGCGCGACATCCTGACCTTCAACGGCTATGACCTTGCGGCGTTCAGGGCGTTTTGATCCTCAGGGCCGGCCCGCCGCCCAAAGCGGATTGCACGCAATCTGATGAACCTGACCCGACGCAACGTGCTCGAAGATCGCGAAAGTGACCGGCCGCCTCGCGCGCGCTGAGCGCGGCTTCGCGCACCAGCCAGTCGAAATGCTGCGACACCTCGGCCACCTTGGCGCGGTCGTGAAAGGCAATATAGGCCTGTCCCAGATAGATCGCCGCCAGATACGGGCCAAATATGGTCACAGGGGCGGAAAAGACGCGATGGGCGTCGAACAGATACAGGCGCAACACCGGGTAAAGCTCGTCGCACAGCGCGATCAGATGGTCGATCTGCTGCAACCTTGTGGCCAAAGGGATGTCCTGCCAATAGCCGGTTGCGGTGGCAAAACTGACCACACTGTCGAGCGGCATGGCAATCTCGAAATCGGACTGCAAGGTTCGCAGCAGACCCAGTTGCGCCTCGAACCCGGCATAGGCCTGATCGGCCTCGCTGCCCAAGGCCTCGCGGTATTCCCACATCACGGTGCCACGGGTTTTCAGGATGTCGGGCAGGGTCGCGGGCACATGGCGCACCTTGTAGCCCGCCGCCTGCCGGTGCCAGTCGAACACGGTCGCATCAAACAGCGCGCGGGTGGCGGGCACCGTCTGCAGGGCGCGGTCCAGCAACAGGTCCGGCGGATCGGGCCGTTCCGTCAGGCCCAGCAACCAGTCGCAAGAGACGGCCAGCGCCTGCGCACAGTCGGCGGCCAGCCCGGCATTGGGCAGCCTTGTGCCGGGGGCCAGCAGCGCCGAAATGGTCGACCGGTCAACACCCACCCGACGCGCAAGCGCGCTTTGACTGACCGCGACCCGGGCCATGGCCTGCGCCAGGCGCAGCCTAAACAGGTCTGCCCGATCTCGTTTGTCGATCATATCACTCATCCAGGGTCTTTCCAGAACATTGTTGACCAGATGTTGCCTATTCTCAGGATTACCAAGACGATGGCAAGTCGTAAACTGACCCCAACAGCCGGGCTGAACCGATGACACCGCACAAGGCCGAGTGGCCCACCCTGATCCTGCTGGCGCTGACCTATCTGCTTTGGGCGGCGGGCACCCTGTTATGGGCGCATTCGGCGCTGCTGGCGGTTGTGATGACCGGGATTGCCATCGCCCAGCATTCCTCGCTGCAACACGAGGCGCTGCATGGTCACCCGACCCGCAACGCCGCCTGGAACGAGGCGCTGGTCTTTCCGGCCTTGTCGCTGTTCATCCCCTATCGCCGCTTCCGTGACACCCATTTGCAGCACCATTACGATCCCAATCTGACCGACCCTTATGACGATCCCGAATCCAACTACCGTGACCCCAAGGAATGGGCCGCCCTGCCGGTGCCGCTGAAACTCGTCTGGCAGGCCAACAACACCCTTGCCGGACGCATGATCCTTGGGCCGGTGATCGGGACGATGCGGTTCCTGTGGGCCGACATGGCAAGCATGGCCCGCGGCGACCGCGTCGTGGCCGGGGCTTGGGCTGCCCATGGCGTGGGCGTGGCGCTGGTGGCAGTCTGGCTGGCGCAGCGGGAAACGCTGCCGCTCTGGGCCTATCTGCTCGCCGTCTGGCTGGGCTTTGCCCTGATCAAGATCCGCACCTTTCTCGAACACCGCGCCCACGACGCCCCCCGCGCCCGTACCGTGGTGATCGAGGATCGGGGCCCGCTTTCCATACTGTTCTTGAACAATAATTTCCATGTCGTCCACCACATGCACCCCCAGGTGCCATGGTATGACCTGCCCGCCCTTTATGCCGCGCGCAGGCCGCATTACCTCACCCGCAATGACGGCTATGTCTATCGCAGCTATGCCCGGATCTTCGGCCAATACTTCCTGCGCGCCAAGGATCCCGTGCCCCATCCCCTATGGCCTGTGCGCAGGTCGGATGACCAACGCGACCCATGACCGGCGCGGCCCCCCGCCCCCTTTCATTTTGGCCGAAATATTCTGCAGGGGTCCGGGGATGCAAAATCCCCGGCGGCCGGCCCCGAAACCCTGCCTCAGATCAAGCGGCGAAACACTGGCACCGGGCCCTGATTGTCAAAAAACGGCACGCCCGGTTGCACATGGCCCGCCAACAGCGCGGCAACCTCGGCCAGCACCACCTCGGTGACAAAGGGCAGGTCCAGGTGCCGCGCCTCGGTCAGACCGATCCAGTGCAGATGGCGCAATTCATCTGTCGCGGCCGAAAAGTCGTCCAGGTCACCGCAGGTCCGGTCTGCCTCGGCCAGAAAGAAGCGTGCGTCAAAGCGGCGGGGCGCGCCTGCGGGGGTGATGGCGCGAAAGATGAATTGCAAGGGGGCGCGCGGCGGCAGTCGAAACCCGGTCTCTTCGGCCAGTTCGCGCAGGGTGCAGCCCGCCAGGGCCTCGGGCCTCGGCGCGTCGTCCGCACAGGCCAGCCTCAGGCGGTTGTGGCACAGGTCCGACAGATGACCGGCAGCATGGTCGGTCGCATCAACACCACCGCCCGGAAAGACATATTTCGACGGCATGAACACCGCCGCCGCCCCACGTTGGCCCATCAGAACCTGCCGCCCCGCAGCAGCCTGCCGCCACAGAATGACGGAAGCCGCCGGGCGGATCGCCACAGGCTCAGTCATGTTCCGGCAGGTCAGGCCCCGCGCCAAAACCATGCATCCGTTTTGCCCATTGCAGCGCCACCAGCATGCCCTTGAACCGCGGCAGCAAGAACAGCGCCAGCGCCACCGTGGCCGTGACAAAGACCGAGGCCAGCACCAAAGGCTCGGGCCGGTATTTGACAAAGACAAAATACAGGATCGGTGCCAGAATGTGGCCAACGACCAATATGGTCAGATAGGCTGGGCCATCATCGGCGCGCTGATGGTACAGGGCCTCGTTGCAGACCGGGCAGGCGTCGCGCACCTTCAGATAGCCTTGCATCATGGTTCCGGCCCCGCAGTTCGGGCATCGGCTTTGCCAACCGCGACGCAGCGCCAGGCCCAGCGGGCGCTCGGGCGCGACGCCTGTTTCGGTCACCGCAAAAAGTTCAGCCATCTGACGTCCTGTCCATCCAGTCCCCCCTTTTAATCCCGGTCCGGCGCAATGTAGAGGGCGAATGTGCCAACGTGCCGCTTTGTCGCAAGATCAGCGACGCAACGGCCCGCCCGATGCGTTTCAGCTTGATCTGGACCGATGAAGCAAGACGTGAAACGGGCAAAAAAGACCTGGAGCGCGTGGCGGTTCATCAGAGTCACCTGACCCAACCCAACCCGCAACATTCCCAATGGCTTGCCTGTCTTGGATTGCACGCAATCTGCATCAGATTGCGTGCAATCCGCTTTGGGAAAAGGCCCGGGGCTTCGGCGCGATGGCCTTGTCCACCGTTTTGCTGGCTTTGGCGGGCCTGCATCACCCTGCAACAGCCTCAGGCGGCCTTGGTCATCACCGTGACCTTATTGCGCCCACCTGATTTCGACTGCATCAGGGCGCGGTCGGCCTCGGCCACCAAATCCGACACAGTCACCGGCGCGCCGTCGGTCGTTTCGCCGCCTGCCACCGTCATGCCGATCGAGATCGTGACGTTGATCCTTGTGCCGTCCGGCAGCACGGTCGGGGTGGCTTGCACCTTTTCGCACAGCCGTGCGGCGACGATCCCTGCGGTGTGAAGTGTCGTGTCGGGCAGCGCGATCAGGAACTCTTCGCCACCGATGCGGGCCAGCAGGTCGCTGGCGCGCAGGGTGGCGGCCAGCCGGCCGGCCAACTCGATCAGCACCTGATCCCCCGCCGCATGACCCCAACGGTCATTGACCGCCTTGAAACGGTCGAGATCGACCACCATCACCGCAAAGCTGGTGTCATCCTGCGCCGCCCGTGCCGCGATGGTGTTCAACTGCGCCAGACCATAGCGGCGGTTGTGCAGGCCCGTCAGCGGGTCGATCATCGCCAGCCGCAACCCATCTTGCACCGAGGCGCGCATCTGATCGGCGTCGCGCTTGCGCCGGACCAGCCCGCGCAGCCGCACCGCCAGTTCCGAAGGGCTGATCCGCTGATCAACCAGATCATTGGCGCCGAGGTCGAACGCCATCGCCGGCACCAGATTGGGGCTGGACCGGTTGTAGATGCAAAAGGCCGCATGGCGCGACTCGCCCCGGCTCAGCAATTCCGACATCACCCGCAGGCCGCCGCCCGGTGTGCCGATATCGGCGTCGATCACATAGACGTCGGGCCAGTTCCGGTTCACCGGATCGGCATGAACCTCGTCCGATGTCAGGATCGAAATCTGTTCTTTTCCGATACTGGCAAGTTGTTTGCGCAGATGCATCGCCGCCTCACTGCGCTGCATCACCAGTGCGACATGGCCCGGACGTTCAAAACCCGCCTCAGGCTCGGCCATGCCGAACAGGCCCAGATCCTGCGGCATGGGCGACAGACCGCCCACCGCCTCGCGGGTGCGAAACAGGCCGCGCAACCGGGCCAGCAGGGTCTGGTCATCGATCGGGCGGTTTAGAAAATCCTCGGCTCCGGCCTGCAGGGCCGCCAGACGTACGCCCTGATCCTGTTCGGATGACACCATCACGACCGGGATGCGCCGCGTCATCAGATTGGTTTTCAACCGCCGCAAAACCTCGATCCCCGACAGGTCGGGCAATTTCAGATCCAGCAAGATCAGATCCGGCATCTCGTGGGCGGTGACGCGCAAGCAGTCGGATCCGGTCGCAGCCATCACCGTGTTGTAACCGGCCGCTGTCAGTTTGACCTTGAAAACGATGCGGTTTGTGGACACATCATCCACGATGAGGATCTTGCCGATCATGCGAAACGGGCCTATTTCCCTGCTGCCTTGTGGGTCCATCCTTGGGCGCAACAAGTTAAGAAATCCTTTCTGACGTTCTGATCAATCCGCGCAAACCCCAAGCGAAGGGCCGGCCAACCGCATGGAAAAGCTGCAAACCGGGCGGAAATCGGCTGAAACGCTGGCGGCGCAGGCGTTTTGCTGGGTTGCCGAGGATGCCGACCGCCTTGGCGCCTTCATGGCGATGACAGGGGCCTCGGCGGCGGATGTCGTGGCAAATGCGGCCTCGGCGCGTTTTTTGGGCACAGTGTTGGATTTTATCCTGACCGAGGATGCGCTTGTCATCCAGTTTTGTGACAGCCGTGGTCTGGCTTATACGGCGGTGATGCAGGCCCGGGCCGCATTGCCGGGAGGCGAGACCTGGAATTGGCCCTGAGAACTGGACCTGAGAACTGGACCTGACCTGATGCTGGATGCAGTGATTTTCGACAAGGATGGCACGTTGTTCGACTTTCGGCGAAGCTGGGGGGCGTTTACCCAAAGCCTGCTGGCCGAACTGGCCGACAATGCCGAAACAGCGCGCCGGCTGGGGCAGGTGCTGGGCTATGACACCGACAGCCGCCAGTTCACGGCCACCAGCCCGGTCATTGCCATGTCAACGCCGGAAATCGCGGCGATTTTGCATCCCTATCTGACGGGCATCAGCCTGGCTGCGCTGACCGACCGCATGTCGGCGCTGTCGGCGGGGGCGCCGATGGTGCCCGCGGTGGCGCTGCGCGAGGTGTTGTCGGGTCTGAAGGCACGGGGCCTGCGGCTGGGGCTTGCGACCAATGACACCGAGATGCCGGCGCGGGTGCATCTGCAGGGGGCCGGCGTGCTGGACCTGTTTGACTATGTTGTCGGCTGCGATTCGGGCTTTGGCGGCAAGCCGGCACCGGGCCAGTTGAACGAGTTCCTGCGCCGCTTTGACCTGATCGCGCACCGGGTGGCGATGGTCGGCGACAGTCGCCATGACCTGGTGGCCGGGCGTGCGGCGGGAATGCATGCCGTCGCCGTGCTGACCGGGATCGCCACCGCAGACGAACTGGCCCCGCATGCAGATGTCGTCTTGACCGATATCGCCGGACTTGCCGCCTGGATTGATGCTTTGGCGGCGGTCTGACGCCATCCCTCGCAAAAAACGACGCTGTTTGGTCGGGAACAGAGTGCGCGTGGCCAGAGGCTTTGGGTCATGTTGCCGCT
>JBAXXO010000172.1:0-6905 GCA_037127855.1 Alphaproteobacteria bacterium | reverse complement strand
CTGCCCGTGACAGATCCAAGGTAAAGATGAGTATTTGAGCCAGTATGAAGGCGCAGGCGCTGTGACGCTGAGGGCGTGCAAGTATTCAGGGTTTGGCGGGCTTGATGAATTTGGCGCCGCCACCCCCTCCGCCCGACAGCACCCGAACATTGCCCATCGCACCTGACCGGATCGCGCCCTGTTGCAATTCCGCCATCAGATCGGCCAGCGGGATTTGCAATGCCGATCCCAGTGACACTGGCCGACCATCCATTTCGGCCTTGGCTGAGATGACCGAGACCACCTGTGGCACGCCATCCACCACGTGGAATACCGGCGCGCCGGACGCGCCGAAATCGACATTGCATGTCATGACCAGAACGCCCTCTTGTCGCGCCATCACCGCGCAAGATTGCTGCAACGAGGGCGCATCGGCACGGTCCTGGGCGTAGGAAACGACCCCGACCGTGTCGCCCTTTGCCGGGGTTCGCGCGATGGCAAAGGGATGGACAGATGGCAGCAGGATCGCCTGATCCAGTTCGATCAGAGCCACATCTACGGCAACGCGGTCCAATTGGTCCGTCCCGCCATAGACATAGTGAGGATGGGCGACGGCCTGCCGCGCGCCGCGATAGGCTTCGGCCCGGCCATTGCGCCATCCGGCCAGGAATTTGATCTGCGCAGGGTCGATGCGGGCGCCGGTTTCCTTGTCAAACAGGCAATGCGCCGCTGTCAGCACCAGTTGCGGCGCAATCAGCGCCCCGGTGCAAAAGCCCAGATCGCCCAACAGCAGCTTGCCCACACCCTCCCAGCCACGGTTGTCATCCAGCGTTTGCAGCCGCACCAGCGGTGTGGTCTGGGCGCCCAGCGGCAAAGCGAGGCAGGCGAAAATAACAGCCATCAGACAGCGCATCAATGTCAACCCTTTGCGCCGCGTTCCGGTCTGGACCCTTCGCGTGGCAAACTTGCATCTGGCATCTGACGCAAAGCGCGCGGCACCGGCCCCCCGGTCGCCCAATCCAGCAATTCCACTGTATGCGCAACTGGTATCTGCGTGCCCTGCCCTATCTGCAAAAGGCATCCCAGATTGCCCGCCGCAATCACCTGCGGCTGTCTTGCCTCCAGCGTCGCCACCTTGCGATCGCGCAACTGACCCGAAATCTCGGGCTGCATCAGGTTGTAAGTCCCCGCCGACCCACAGCACAGATGGCTGTCGCGCGGCTCGACAACCTCGAACCCCACCTGTCGCAACAGGTCCTTGGGCGCGGTCACGATCTTTTGTCCGTGTTGCAGCGAACAGGCGGCGTGATAGGCGACGCGCAGGCCCTTTGCAGACCCTTTGGGCAGGCCAAGCCGCATCAGAACTTCGGTCACGTCCATCGCCAGCCCCGCCACCCGCGCAGCCGCTTCGGTGCCCAGCAGATGGCCATAATCCTTCACTGTCGTGCCGCATCCCGAGGTGTTGATGACCACGGCCTGCAATCCCTCGATGGCGCAAAAGGCGCGGATATTGGTGGCGGCAAAGGCTTTTGCCTCGGTCTCGCGCCCCATATGATGGACCAGGGCACCGCAACAGCCAATATGGGGCGGGATCACCACCTCGCAGCCCAGACGAGTCAGCAGGCGGATGGTGGCATCGTTGATGTCGGTGTCCAGCGCCCTTTGCGCGCAACCCGTCTGCAATGCCACGCGCAACCTGACCGGCCCTTCGGCGGCAAAGACCTGCGGGTCATCGTTGCGGCTGACGGGCGGCAGCCGGGCAGGGGCCATCGCCACCATGGCGCGCAACCTTCGGTCCGGCAGCCATCCCGCCACGGGCCGTGCCAGACGCGCCGCAAACAGCGCCAGCCGAAAGCGCGTGGGATAAGGGATCACCCGCGCCAGCAGCCCCCGCAACAGCCGCTCGCCCAAGGGTCTGCGGTAGGTCGCCTCGATATGGGCGCGGGCCTGATCGACCAGATGCATATAGTCGACGCCCGAGGGGCAGGTCGTGGTACAGGCAAGGCAAGACAGACAGCGATCGATATGCTTGACCGTCTTGGCATCGGCAGGGCGGCCCTGTTCCAGCATGTCCTTGATCAGATATATCCGGCCCCGCGGGCTGTCTGCCTCGTCGCCAAGGACCTGGTAGGTGGGACAGGTGGCAGTACAAAAACCGCAATGCACACAGGTGCGCAAGATCTTGTTGGCCTCGGCCAGCTTCGGCTGGCGCAGTTGCTCTGGGGTGAAAAAGGTCTGCATCAGGCAACCTGTCCGACAAGGATCGGCAGGGTCACCGGCACGCCGCAGGCCGCAGGAACGATGCGCTCGTTTTCGCCAGTGTCGAATAAGACTTTCAACTCAATCCTCCTTGCCACTGGAAATACTGGCGCCACCGAAAATCCCTGCCGGGTCGAATTTCGCCCTTAAACCCCGTGTCAGATCCGCGATCCCGGGCGGCTCGGGCTGAAACACGGCACCTGCTCCCCGCATCCTGGTCGCATGGCCGCGCCCTGCCACGACGGCATGCATATCGGCCTCGCTCAGCAACCAGATCAACCCGCCACCCCAATCGAACAAAGCCTCGCCCTCGATCCCATTCAGAACTGACAGCGCCTCCGTCGGCTTGACCGACAGCCGCCAGACGGTGCCCTCGCGCCCGGCGAATGCAGTGACATCGCGCACCTTTCGCCACAGGATGTCGCTGTCCTCGGCCGCGACCACATCCCAATCCCCACCCAACAAACCCCGCAACCTTTGCACCCGGTAGGCCACCGACCCCGCCAACCCCTCGACCCGGATCATGGCCCGCCCACGCGCATAGGCCGCCCCGCTCACATCAAAAGGCGACCCCAGGGCGGCCCGCAACGCCGCCAACCCGCTGCCCGGATCACAGGCCCCTACCAACGTCGCGACCGCCTCAGGCACCGCCTGCACCCGAAAGGCCAGTTCGGTGATCACCCCCAATCGACCGTGACTGCCCACCAGCAGCTTGCCGATGTCCAGACCGGTGACATTCTTCATCACCCGCCCACCGGCCTTCACCACCACCCCGGCCGCGCTGACATAGCGCAGCCCCAAGACCTGATCCCGGCACGCGCCCACTTGCACGCGCCGCGGCCCCGCGGCATTGACGGCTGCCACCCCGCCCAGCGTCGAAACCCCGTCCCGCCCAAGCAGCCCGCGCAAATCTGGCACCTCAAAGGCCAAGCGCTGCCGCTGCCCCGCCAATACCGCCTCTACCTCCGCCACAGGCGTCCCGGCCCCTGCGACCAGCGTCAGTGACCCCGGCTCATACATCCGCACACCCGTCAGCCCCGACGTCTCAATGCGCTGCCCAACCGCCGCGACAATGCGCCGCGTGCCACCACCTTGCACAAAGACCCGCCCGGCACATCCGCGCAAAGCCTCCGCCAGTTCGAGTTCGTCCCCAGGCCGCATCTTGCCCTTTCATCTTTTCACAAATATCCAACTTCATCACAAACCAATAAGGGTTTGTGATTTGGCCCTCGGGGCGTGAAACCCCCAAGCGACGTCAAGCCGCACGCCGACTGGCTGTCACAGCCAATGGAAACACCTTGGCCGGATTCAGCAACCACGCCGGATCAAATACATCCTTGATCTGCATCTGCGCCGCCAGATCGTCTTGCGAAAACTGCACAGGCATCAGATCGCGCTTTTCCACGCCGACGCCGTGCTCGCCGGTCAGACAGCCGCCAACCTCGACGCACAGTCGCAGGATGTCCGCGCCGAACGCCTCACATTTTTCCAACTGTCCGGGCGTGTTCGCATCGTAAAGGATCAAGGGGTGCAGGTTGCCGTCCCCGGCGTGAAAGACATTCGCCACCGCCAGCCCGACCTCGCGGCTCATCTCGCCGATGCGGCGCAGCACAAAGGCCAGTTCGCTGACCGGGATCGCCCCGTCCAGACACATGTAGTCGGCAATGTTTCCCATCGCCCCAAAGGCCGATTTGCGGCCCAGCCAGATGCGGCGGCTTTCCTCCTCCGACCGGCTTTCGCGGAATTCGACCGGGCTATGGCGCAGCGCGATGGCCTTGATCGCGGCCAGTTGTTCGTCGATCTCGGCAGGCGCGCCTTCGACCTCGATGATCAGCAGCGCCTCGCAGTCGGGGTATCCGGCATGGGCAAAGGCCTCGGTCACCTCGATGCAGGGTCGGTCCATGAACTCGATGGCGACGGGCAGAAGGCCGGCACGGATGATGTCGGCCACGCACAGGCCCGCCACCTCGTTGCTGTCAAAGCCCACCAGAACCGGGCGGGCGCCCTCGGGTTTGGGCAGGATGCGCAGCGTGGCCTCGGTCACCACCCCCAATTGCCCCTCGGACCCGCAGATCACACCCAACAGGTCCAACCCTCCGGCATCCAGCCACGGCCCGCCAACCTGCACCACGGTGCCATCCATCTGCACCAGCGTCACACCCAGCAGGTTGTTGGTCGTGACCCCATATTTCAGACAATGCGCCCCACCGGAATTCATCGCGATGTTGCCACCGATCGCACAGGCCAACTGGCTGGACGGGTCGGGCGCATAAAAGAAACCCTCGGCCTCGACAGCGCCTGTGACCGACAGATTGGTTCGCCCGGCCTGTACCGTGATGCAGCGGTTTTCATAGTCTGTTTCGATCACCGCATTCATCCGCGCCAGCCCCAGCATGACACAATCCGCCGTCGGCAGGGCCCCGCCCGCCAGCGAGGTGCCCGCCCCGCGCGGCACCACTGGCACGCCCAGGCCATGGCACAGCGCCAGAACGGCGGCGACCTCGGCGGTCGTGCGCGGCAAGACCACGGCCAGTGGTGTACAGCGATAGGCCGTCAAGGCATCGCATTCATAGGTCCGCGTCTCGACCGGATCGCTGATCACCCCCTCGGGCACGGCGGCGCGCAGTCGGGCGACAATACTGTCGCGGGCCGCCATCACATGGGCGTCGGGCTTTGGCATATCCATATCGGCACTCCTTGGTGGCAGGTTAGGCCGGGACGATGGCCCTGGCAAGCGATGCCGGCCGGTTGTACGATCCCGGCCATGAAGATCGGTCGATCCGTCATCGAACCTCACCAAGCTGGACAGCACAGCGTTTGTGCCGCTGGTTGTCGCATGGCGCGGCACCGGGCGTCTGGCTTTCGCGCCATCATGGTGGCCGCCGTGCCCAATGATCACAGCGACCCCAGATTACACCCACTCCACCGCCTTGCCGCGCGCCCGTCAAGCCGCACGGATCGACATATCGCCGCGAATTTGCGGCAAGTCATGCTCGAAGTACTGCCCACAGCCAGAGACTGCCGCCAAGATCGCAAGCGCGTCAGTAGCGCAGTCCGCCGGGACCTTGCGCCTCGGGATATTGCATCTGGCATGCCTGAATGGCAGGGCCAGAGTCCTTGGCCAACTGGGTACGCTTGCGCTGCAGGCTGGCCAGTTTGGCTGCTTCGGCGTCAAGATCGATGGCGGCGGGGCGCCTGACGGTCGTCGACACATCCTCCCAGCAGCCACGTGGCACCGGATTGGGGTTTTGCGTCGTGGCGCGCGGCGTGCAATCGGAAAAGCGTGGCGTGGTGCGGGTCTCGTTCACATAGGCAAAACCACGGCTGACATTGCCCTGCGTTTCCGCAATCAGCCGGTCTACCACCTGCAGATTGCGGGTGACGCTGTTGATGCATTGCTGCTGCGGTGTACCGCAACCAACCAAAGTCGTGAAAAGGGCCAAAGCCATCAGGCGCCGCATGTCAACCTCCACATTACCCACCTGCGCAGTTTAGGCATCCCGCCGCAAATTTCAATCCGCAGGATAAAGACAAGGCACCCCTTCAGACGCGTTGGCAGCGGGCATATCGGATGTTAGTCATGACAGCATATCGCAGCAAGGACAACACCGTGACCGACACCGACCCTGACACTGGCCCAAACACTGGCCCGAACACCGACCACAAAGCCCGCGCTGCCGCCTGGTTCCGCAACCTGCGCGACGACATCGTCAGCGCGTTTGAAGGGTTGGAAGCCGCCCAGAACAGCACGGTCCGATTTGAGGTCACCCCCACCGCGCGTGAGGATGGCGGTGGTGGCCTGATGTCGGTTCTGCGCGGTGGGGCGGTGTTTGAAAAGGTCGGTGTGAACTGGTCGCAGGTGCATGGCACGCTTGGCGACCGCGCCCGCGCTGCCATGACCGCACGCGGCGTGCCCGGGATGCAGGCGGATGGCCGCTTTTGGGCCAGCGGCATTTCGCTGGTCGCCCATATGGTCAACCCGCATTGCCCCGCCGTCCACATGAACACCCGCATGTTCTGGACCCCGCAATCGGTCTGGTTCGGCGGTGGTTCTGACCTGAACCCCTGCATCGAATATGCCGAGGATACCACCCATTTCCACGCCGCGATGCAAGCGGCCTGCGACGCCCATGCGCCCGACTATTACGCAAGGTTCAAGGCCTGGGCCGATACCTATTTCTTTATCCCGCACCGTGGTCGGGCCCGTGGCGTCGGCGGCATCTTTTATGATGACCTGGCGACAGGGGATTGGGAGGCTGACTTTGCCTTTACCCAATCGGTCGGCCGCGCCTTTCTACCAGCCTTTGTGCCCTTGACCCAAAGGCGCTTCCCGCAACCCTGGAGCGATGCCGACCGTGAAACCCAATTGATCCATCGCGGCCTTTATGCCGAATACAACCTTGTCTATGACCGCGGCACCAAATTCGGACTGGAAAGCGGCCATGACGCGGCAGCCGTGCTGATGAGCTTGCCACCGGTCGCGAAATGGACCTGAAGGCGGCCTTGCGGGCCGAAACCGCACCGTTCTTGTTGGCGCTGCAATTCCTGACCCGCCTGCGCCCGCCTGTCGAGGTGGTGTTCAGCCGCGAGGCTCAGTCCGCATCGCCGCGCTGGTATGCCGGGGTGGGGGTGGTCGTGGGGGGCCGTGGTAATTTCCACCAAGAGAG
>JBAXXO010000171.1:0-6923 GCA_037127855.1 Alphaproteobacteria bacterium | reverse complement strand
AAGCGACGTCACATTCTCCCAGCGGATCGGATCTGGAAACCAGGTGACGGGCCTTGCAAAGATTTCGGCATTGTTCTTGAACGCCGAGATCGCCATCCAATAGAACGGCAACAGGAATATTGCGGCGATCAGCAGCATCACGGCATGATAGATCACTGTTGATACAAGATTTCGAGGCGCCGTGCGGCGCCGGGTCAGATCGGCGGTCATCGACTTTCCCCTTCATAATAGACCCAGCTTCTGGCCGTGCGGAAGATCAACAGCGTCAGCAACAGCACGGCAAGAAACAGGACAGTCGCCATGGCGGCCGCAAAGCCCACATTGAAATACCGGAACGCCGCCCGGTATAGCACGACCATGTACATTAGCGTGGATTCCGCTGGTGTGCCGGTTGTTCCGCCAATGACCAGCGCTTGGGTAAACGCTTGAAAGGACGAGATGATGCCGATCACCAGATTGAACAGGATCATCGGTGTGATCAAGGGGATGGTGACCCAGACCAGCTTGTGCCAGGCGCGCGGGCTGTCCAGATCTGCCGCCTCCGATATGTCCTTGGGAATGTTCTGCAAGCCGCCCAGGAACACCAGCGTCTCCACCCCCAAAGGCCAGACGCTGAGCATGATCAGCGTCCAAAGTGCAAACTGTGGATCTCTGAGCCAGTCCGGGGGATTCAGGCCAAAGAACTCGAGGATCAGGTTGACCGGCCCGGCACCGGGGGTCAGCAGAAGCATGAACGTGATGGAGCCAGCCACAGCAGGCATCAGGAAGGGCAGATAGAAGATCGTCCTGTAAAATCCCGAAAGCGCGGTCAACCGGTTCAGCAACAGCGCCAGTCCTAGCGCCAAAACAAGCTTGATCGGAACTGAGGCCAGCGCAAAGGTCGCGGTGACCTTGATCGAGGTCCAGACTGCCGCATCTTTCCACATCGCTTCGTAGTTGTCCCAACCTATCCATTTCGGTGGGCCGACGATCTGGAACTTTGCCTGAGCAATGACAAAGGTCAGCACCAAGGGGACAAAGGTGAAGATGACCAGCGCGGACATCCAGGGCAATGCGAACAAAACGCCGGCCCGCGCCTCGCTGCGACCGGCGCGCTTGCGCCGGGGACCGCGTTTATCCCCGGCGCTCGATTTAAGGTCGGCCGCCATCAGCCGGCCAGAACCCGGTCCAACTCGGCTTGCGAGGCCACTTGCGCTACGGCCAGCGCATCCTTCGGCGTTGCGGCCTTGGTATAGATCTTTTCCATGGCAAGCCTGATCTGGTCGTTGCCAAAGCCCTGAACGGGCGAGTCCCACATCGGCGTCACGATCTTCGCCTGGGCGCTGTAGAAGGCGGCCGCGTTCTTGGCGAATTCTTCGCCGCGTTTCTCGATCAGAATCTTCGGTGACGGCACCGTCACCAGCGTGTTGGTCGGGATGTCGGGCACAGCATCAAACCACGCGAGTGCGCCTTCGGTCGAAAGGAAGGTCAGGTAGTCGAAGGCCTCTTGCGGGTTCAGGGCAGTCGCGGGGATAACAAGCCAGTTCGGCCAGACACCCGAGACAGTTGTTGTGCCGGACGGTCCCACCGGGTTAACCGCCAGTTGCCAGTTGCTGAAAGTCGGTGCCGGGTCCCAGATGTCGCCCATCAGCCAGCTGCCTGAATGAAGGCCCGCCAACCGACCCTCGCGGAACGCCGAGGGCTGTCCGGTGTCGCCATTCGCATATCCCGACCCGAAGGCACCAGAACGGTCGACGAGGTTGACGTCGCCTTTGTATTCTTCATCCAGCCAGTCAATGAAGAAATTGAACATCTCGATGTTCAGTTCACTGTCGATGGTATATTTGAAGTTTGCGGAATCGTAAAGCGTACCGCCATTCAAAGCCGACCAGATGGCAAGAGACTCAACCTCACGGTGAGGCATGAAGCCGGCAACTTTCAGATCGTCACCGTCCCACACAGTAAATTCTTTGGAAAGGGCCCGCATTTCGGCCCAGGTCTTGGGAAACGACGCGGGGTCGGATGGGATGCCCTTCGCGTCGAACATGTCCGCGTTGTACCACATGGAGTAGAGGCCGGCCATCGCCGGCAGACCGAAGGTCTGGCCCTTGAACTGGCATGAGGCGAGCAGACCACCGGGCCAGGTGTCGATGCTGATCTTGGATTTCGCCATCATCTCGTCCAGCGCAAGGAACGCGCCCTGCGTGCCGAGGGAAACCGGTGCGTCCCAAAGCAGGGCAATGTCCGGCGAGGCGCCCGCGGTAATCGCCCCGATCAGGGCCTGGCTGTATGCTGTATCCTGACCCAGACCGCAGATGGTCGTGGACGGACCCAGACCGCCATTCTTGGCGGACCAGTCGGCCAACAGGCCGGTTTGGACCTTGCAGAAAACGTCGGATCCTCCTGGCAGCCAAAGGAGCAACTCGCCCTTGGCCTGCGCGAAGGCCGGCAATGCCATCATCGCCGCGGCACTCGCCGCGGTTCCTTGCAGAAAGCCCCGGCGGCTCAGCGCGCTGGGTTTGGCAAACGTCGGATAGGCCATGTGTCTTCTCCCTTGTTTGATCAGTATGCAGGTGCAGGCCGGTGGACCGGCTCTTGTGCTTTCATCGTGGCAGCAGCCGCGCCTATCAGCCCCGCATCGGGGCCCAGCGCGGCCTGAACAATCGGCAGATCGCGGCGGTATCCATCCCAGAGTCCCGCGCGGATCGCTGTCGTCAAGGTGTCGAAATAGGGCCCCGGCGCGGACCCAAGGCCCCCGCCGATCACCAGACGGTCCGGGTCCAACGCGCCCGCCAAAAGCGCCAGCACCGGGCCAAGCGCCCCGACGGCATGGTCAATCGCGGCCCGAGCGCGTGCATCGCCCGCCTGCGCCGCCGCCACCACATCCTCGGCCCGGCACCCTGGCGCAAAGGCGGCTGCCAGGGCGGGGCCAGAGGCGATATCCTCTACCACACGCGCCTCGACATGGCCGCACGTGGGACAGGTGCAACGCACCGAACCGCTGGCAATCACAAGACCCGCTCCATTCGCGCCGGCGTAAGGTTGGCCATTTTGAACCAGAACGCCGCTGACCCCTGTTCCGATTGTGACATAGTAAAAATCTGCTCCCCCGCGGCCTGCGCCATAGCGGGCCTCTGCCAAGGCTGCCGCCCGCACGTCCGACGATACCACGATTTCGCCGGGGTCAAGGTCCCTCATTTGCGCCGCCAACCGCCCCGGCACGTCCAGCCCGCGCCACTTGATGCGGTAATCGCTGAAGACCTCGCCCTTGCTGTCCACCAGTTCGGCCACGCCGATCCCCAAAGCCCCAGGCAACACACCCACGCCCTGCGCACCGTGAAGCAGGTCTAGCGCCATCCGGGCAACATCGGCCAACACCGCATCGCCGCCTCGCGCGGCATCCGTCGGCACCTGCGCGCGTCCGCTGATCGCCCCGGTAACAAGGTCCACAACCCCGCCGGCAATCTTGGTGCCCCCAACGTCGATGCCGATGGCGTGGCGACCCGCAGCAGCACCGGGAGCTTGTGCATTGCCAAAGGTCGCCACGTTCTGCATCAGCCGACCGCCTTGTAATGCGGTGCCACGCCGAACAGATACTCAGCCTGCTCTCCTCCCATATTGAAGGCGCGGTAGCGCGTGCCTTCGGGAATGTAGAACCCATCTTTGGGGTGTAGTTCAAACCACACCGGCGAGGCTTCGGGGTCGTCGATCAGGATATTGACTCGACCCGCAAGCACATAGATCCCCATCGAGCCGCCATGGCTTTGCACTGCGCTGCGCCCGCCGGGCGAAAGCCGGACCGAGCCAGCCGTCAACTGATCGGTCGACGCGATGATCCCGGTCAGCACCCTTGGATCGCTGGCGTCCAGCGACCACAGCCGGTCCGCCTCGCGCAGCACATGCAGCTTGCCCTTCGCGTTGGCTTCGGCTTGCGCCGCGGGCCAGCGGCCCAGCAACTCGCTGCGTTCATAGCGCGAGGTTTCGACATAGGGCCGGGTCGCCGCGTATTTTCCCGAAGAGCCGGTCGAGGGCGGCGGAGCGAAGAACTCCAGCACCCGAAGTTCCTCGGTTCCCCAGGCAAAGGCGTGGTGCCAGGTGTCCTTCTGGAAGAACACCGATTCCCCGGTCTTCACCAGATGCACTTCGCCGGTTTCGGGATTGGCAGTCAGCATCGTGCCCATGAGTACATAAAGCACTTCGTCCGCCGCAAAGATCGTGCGAAAGCTCGGAGAATGGCGGAACCCATCGCCCGGCGGCATACCGAACACCAACTGGTGGATCTTGTCGGACGAGACGTAGATCCAATCGTCCACCAACCCCGCGGCTTCGTCACCCCAGATGTGCCGTGTCACTCGATCATAAGGGATGGGGGCGGGGCCATCAAAAACGGGGCGAGGAGATGATTTGTAAGCCAATCCCAGTCACTCCGGCGCGTGGTCGAGATGCGGAGCAAGCTTTCCGCCTACCGAGTCGAACCTCGGCGGCGTAAAGGTCGACAATATTGGCAGCGCCTGTCCCACTCGACCGCTTTCCATCGATTTCGACATGATTTCGAGTACATGGTAGGCATGTTCTGGCGTGTTGATCGGTTTGCGGCCCTGATGTATTGCTTGGATCAGGTCGCGCACGCCGTCTGTCCAACGCCATTTGGAGCGGTTGTTGTGATCCTGCCAGAACCCGTCCTTGTTTCTCCACAACTTGTAGCCATGGGGATCCCAGTCATCGCCGTACATGTTGATCGTGCCCTCGGTACCATAGATCTCTACCCCGGCCACGTCATAGCGCTGCATGGTGAAACCAGTCGACACAGCGCCGAAGCACTTGTCGCCAAAATCCAGAAGAAGCTGGAAGTTGTCGTCGGTTTCGACGGTCATCTTTTTGTTGTTGACCATCCGCTCCGGGATCGCGATGCCGGTCATCGCCATGACTCGCTTTGCCGGGCCCAGAAGGCCCGTAAGCGTCGTCACGTTGTAAACCCCAAGGTCGTACATGGGGCCGCCGCCCGCCTCGTAAAAGAACGGGTCCCAGTCCGGGCCGGACCAGCCATACAGGCCACGCGCTGACAGGGGACGGCCGATATCGCCGGCGTCGATATGCCGCCACATGTTCTGATAGGTGGGCGACAGCGTGACATGCGGGGCGCACACTAGATGGCCCTTGCTGATCTTGGCCAACGCCACCAGTTCTG
The DNA here is from genome assembly GCA_037127855.1 of Alphaproteobacteria bacterium. GTDB lineage: Bacteria > Pseudomonadota > Alphaproteobacteria > Rhodobacterales > Rhodobacteraceae > Stagnihabitans. The sequence continues at coordinate 1,756 of JBAXXO010000171.1, read as the reverse complement.
CAGCATCCGCGAGGTCCATCGACATCGGCTTTTCGACCAGAACATGCTTGCCGGCCATCAGGCACTCGCGCGTAAGATGTCCATGGGTTTGCATCCCGGTCAGGATCAGGATCACATCGACATCGGGATGATTAATGACCTCGCGGTAATCCGTGGTGAACTTCGGTATGCCCCATCCAAGTGCCCGTTCGGCGTGCCCTGGCCGCAGATCGCTTGCGATGATGATCTCGCAGTTGTTGCCTTCCATGTTCAGGATGCGAACGTGCGGGACATATTTTTCCGATACGCTCCCCAATCCGATCACACCCAACCGTACAGTCTTGGACATCGCCTCTTCCCTCGCTTCTGGCCGGAACATGATTCCCGTTAACCCAACGATAGATTCAAGATGGACCTTCTGGCAATTGTGCCTTTAGTCATGTGGCGCGGTGTCAAAATGGGACCGAATGGATGACAAAAGTCACGTTGCGAAGTCGCCTTATCTGACCGATACTCTAAACTGAAAAGTTGGAAGAGAGATGGAACCACCGGTGATCGACAGGGCGACCATTGTTGGTGCCGGTTCGCTTTTCCTGGCCCGCTGAGGTGTCGGTATAACTTGATGCGTGACTACGAAGCAGTTTCCTGAAGTGCATGTAGGGCTTGACCAATTTGATACCTGCCAAACGCAAACAACCGCATCTCGCCTGGCTGGCCGCGCAAGCCGTCGACCGTCTTGGCACAGCAGACTTTTACGACAGACTTCTGGATATTCTGGGCTCGGCGGCGGATCACGATCTTGCGGCGCTGGTGCGTTATTCGCACGCATCGCCGCCAGACCTTATCATTCCTCGGATAGAGCCAAACGCGCCAATGATGGCTTACTACCAGCATTTCTACCCATTCGATCCATTCTACCGCCACTGGATAGGCAGCGGCAGAACCGGCGTGTTCCAGCTTTGCTCCTTGGACTCGAACATCGGCAGCAGCCTTTACGCACGCGAATTTCTGGCGGAAATGTCGATTAGTGACGAGATTGCGGTCTTCCTTCCTGCGTTCGGCGATGCGTGCCCCACCTTGATTATCGACCGCGCATCGGGCAACTTCACGAAGCCAGAAATGGCGCGCGTACGCTCGCTTTTCCCTCTTTTATCGGCGCTGCACAAACGGCACCTGGACGTGTTCATTGCGTCCGGCATGGCGTCCGATGCCTCGCCTATCGGTCAACATCGCCCTCTTCGATTGGTTGATGCCAACGGTTTCAGCCTGTTCGAGACCCAATCTTGGATCGACATTGCCGCGCGGACTGACAAAGGTGTCACCGAGGCGCTAGCGGTAATTACCGAACGAGGTCCTTGCGTTATTAATCTGCCCGACCATCTGATCCTCCGTCGAACTCAGTTGCCCTATGATTTTGGCCCGGCCCCGAACGGTTATTGCGATGAAGTGACAGCCGATACCGGGCAAAAAGGTCGGCAAGACCTTGAAATGCCAGCCAGAATGGCAGCAAAGTTGTCAGAGCGGGAGCAACAGATCGCCCTGAAAATGCTGCAGGGCAACCCGGTTCTCGCTATCGCTAAGAAGCTCCGACTAAGCCCAGGTACCGTGAAGAACTACCGCACCAGCATATACCGTAAGTTGGACATCACCACCGAGCGCGAACTGTTCGGCGAGTACATTGCGGAAATGTCGGGAACGGAGGGCACGGCGCCCTGAAACAGCGCTGTCTCAGTATTAAGGGACCGACATTCCGCTGCCAACACTGAAGATTATCTGC
>JBAXXO010000170.1:0-6962 GCA_037127855.1 Alphaproteobacteria bacterium | reverse complement strand
AATCATAGACCATCGGCGGGTGGGCGGAGGACATGACGGCAAAATCGTCCTGTTCCCAATGACCCGACACCATGCAGATCGCGCGCGGCGTCACACCGATTTCGGCGGGCATGCGGGCGACCGCGGTTTCAAGGGTCGCCAGCATCTGGCGCATGTTGGGCAGCCAGGGCCAGGGGCCGCCGCCATGGGAGATGAAATAGGTGGGAAGTCTGGGCATAAAAGCCTCCGTTTGCTGCCAGGTTAAAGATGGGCGTTGCGGGGGGCTTGTGCAATTGCGGGAAAGTGACGCCCGTTTGTGCAGGGACGCGCAGATAAGGCGTGTGCGGGACCGCGCAGATGTGGTGCCTCTTGCCCCGGCGGGCCTGGGTGGGCATAGTCGGCCATCGCTTCGTGACAGGGGGTTCACAAATGAAAATCGCTGGTGCCATCGCTGGAATGGTCATGCTGTCGGCCACTGCCGTACCGGGGCAGGCCCTGCCCGATCTGGGAGGCAAGGAAATCACCATCGTGACGGAAAACGCCTATCCGCCGCTGCAGTTTCTGGACAAGGGCGGCAAGCAGGTCGGTTGGGAATATGATGCCATGGCCGAAATGGCCAAGCGCATGAATTTCAAGATCAAATATGAGAATATCAGCTGGGACGCGATGATCCCGGCCGTGTCGGAAGGCCAGTTCGACATGGGCATGACCGGGATCACCATCAAGGAGGATCGCAAGGAAAAGGTCGATTTCAGCGACCCTTACATGCGGTCGGAAATGGTGATGCTGGTGCGGGGCGACGAGGCACGGTTCGCCGACGCCAAGTCCTTTGCCGCAGACACGGCGCTGCTGGCGGCAGCGCAGCCCGGCACGACGCCGTTTTACACCATTGTCTATGACGTGTTGGACGGCAACGAGGCCAATCCGCGCATCAAGCTGTTCGAGACCTTTGGCGCCACGGTCGAGGCGCTGAAGTCGGGCGATGTCGATCTGGTGCTGACCGATGGCACGGCAGGGGCGGGATATGTCGAGGCCTCGGCGGGCAAGCTGAAGATCATCGGCGAAAAGCTGGGGACCGAGGATTTCGGCTTCATCTTCCCCAAGGGGTCGGCACTGGTCGCGCCGATCAATGCCGCGATTGCGGCGATGAAGGCGGATGGCACCTTGGACGCGCTGAACAAGACGTGGTTTCTTGACTACAAGATGGGCCAGTAGAGGGGTCAGTGATCTGGTGGCCCTGCGGTCGCGCGCCGGGCCCGTGTCATGACATCTGGGGAAAAGGAAGATTTTCCATGGTGGCTGATCCTGCTGGTCGGGATCGGCCTTTGGTTGTTTTACGAGGTTTGGGCCAACCAGATCTATTCCGATGTGCTGGCGACCCTGGCCAAGGGCATCTGGATCACGGTTGCCGTCACGCTGGTGGCCTATGGCGCTGCCTGTGTCCTGGGGCTGGCGCTGGCCTTGGCGGGGCTGTCGCGCTGGCAGGTGGTGCGGCAGGCCGCACGGTTCTATGTCGAGGTGATGCGCGGGATTCCGATCATCGTGCTGCTGCTATATGTCGCCTTTGCGGCGGCGCCGGCCCTGGTGGTGGCGGTGAACTGGGTGCTGGGATTTACCGGGGCCGAGCCATGGCGGACGCGGGATTTTCCCTTGATCGCGCGGGCGGTGATTGCCTTGACGCTGGCCTATTCGGCCTTTCTGGCCGAGATTTTCCGCGCCGGTCTGCTGGCGGTGGACAAGGGTCAGATCGAGGCCGGCATGGCCTTGGGGCTGTCGGGGTGGCAGCGGTTTCGGCTGGTGGTGTTTCCGCAGGCATTTCGGACGATATTGCCGCCCTTGGGCAATGATTTCGTGGCGATGGTCAAGGATTCCAGTCTGGTGTCGGTGCTGGGGGTCAGTGATATCACACAATTGGGCAAGGTGACGGCGGCGGGGAACTTTCGCTATTTCGAGACCTATAATGTGGTGGCGCTGGTCTATCTGACCATGACGATCGGGTTGAGTTTGCTGCTGCGGCGGCTGGAAGCGCGGTTGCGGCTGCAAGACAAATAGGCGGAAACTGACGACAAGAGCCTCCGGCGGGAATATTTAAGCCAAAATGAAAGGGCAAGCGGATGGATAATGTGCTGACAGGGGCGTGGACGGGGGCGTTTGGGGTGCCGCCGTTTGACGCGATAAGGGATGAGGATTTCGCGCCGGGATTTGAGATGGCTTTGGCCGCGGCGCGGCGACATGTGGCGGCGATTGCAGGTTGTGCGGATGCGCCGAGCTTTGCCAACACGATCGAGGCGCTGGAGATGTCGGAGGACGCTTTGAGCCGGGTGGCGGGGGTGTTTTACAATCTGGTCAGCGCCGACAGCACGCCCGCGCGTGAGGCGTTGCAAAGTGCGCTGGCACCCGAGTTGAGTGCCTTTGAGTCGGAGGTGACCAACAACAAGGCGCTGTTCGGACGGATCGAGGATTTGTGGCAACGGCGCGGGGATTTGGCGCTGCAGGACGAGCAGGCCCGGGTGCTGGACCTGTACCGGCGGAGGTTCGTGCGGTCTGGCGCCTTGCTGGAGGGCGAGGATGCGGCGCGGTTGACGGCGGTGAAGTCGCGTTTGGCGGTGTTGGGCACGCAGTTCAGCCAGAACCTGCTGGCAGATGAGCGGGCGTGGTTCATGCCCCTGGCCGAGGCCGATCTGGTGGGCTTGCCGGAATTTCTGGTGGCCAGCGCGCGGGCGGCGGGGCAGGAGATGGGGCAAGGCGGGCCGGTGGTGACGTCAAGCCGGTCGTTGATCGTGCCGTTCTTGCAGTTCAGTCCGCGGCGTGACTTGCGGGCCAAGGCCTATGAGGCCTGGGTCGCGCGCGGGGCGAAGGGCGGCGAGACCGACAACCGCGGCATCGCGGCCGAGATTCTGGCGCTGCGCCAAGAACGGGCGCGGCTGTTGGGCTATCGCAGTTTCGCCGATTACAAGCTGGAGCCGGAGATGGCGAAAACACCGGCGGCGGTGCGGGCCTTGCTGGAGCGGGTTTGGGAGCCTGCCAAGCGCCGCGCGCTGGCCGATGCCGCCATATTGGAGGCCATGCTGGTGGCGGACGGGATTGCGGGGCCGCTGGAGCCTTGGGACTGGCGTTATTACTCTGAAAAACGGCGCAAGGCCGAGCATGATCTGGATGAGGCGCTGCTGAAGCCTTATCTGGGGTTGGATTCGATGCTGGGCGCGATGTTTGAATGCGCGACCCGTCTGTTCGGGTTGGAATTTACCCCGATGGATGTGCCGCTGTATCACCCCGATGCCCGCGCCTGGCAGGTTTCGCGCAACGGGGCGCATGTGGCCGTGTTCATCGGCGATTACTTTGCGCGCGGGTCCAAGCGATCGGGGGCGTGGTGTTCCGACATTCAGGGCCAGCAGAGGTTGCACGGCGATCAGCGGCCGATCGTGGTGAATGTGTGCAACTTTGCCAAGGGCGACCCGGCTCTGCTGTCTTATGACGATGCGCGGACGCTGTTTCACGAATTTGGCCATGCGCTGCACCAGATGCTGTCGAATGTGACCTATGGCTGTATCAGCGGCACCCATGTGGCGCGCGACTTTGTCGAACTGCCGTCGCAACTGTACGAGCATTGGCTGGAGGTGCCGCAGGTCTTGCAGAAACATGCGCGGCATCATGAGAGCGGCGCGCCGATGCCTGCCGACATGCTGGCGCGCTTGCTGGCGGCGGGGACCTATGATCAGGGCTTTGCGACGGTGGAATTCATCAGCTCGGCCATGGTGGATCTGGCGTTCCATGAGGGGGCGGCCCCCGCCGATCCGATGCAGAAACAGGCTGAGGTGTTGGAGGGCTTGGGGATGCCGCGCGCCATACGGATGCGGCATGCGACCCCGCATTTCGCGCATATCTTCAGCGGTGACGGCTATTCCAGCGGCTATTACAGCTATATGTGGTCGGAGGTGATGGACGCCGATGCCTTTGCGGCCTTTGAGGAGGCGGGCGACCCGTTCGACGCGCAAGTGGCGGCGCGGTTGGAGCAGTTCATCCTGTCGGCAGGTGGGTCGGAGGCGGCGGATGTGCTGTACACCAAGTTCCGCGGGCGGATGCCGGGGGTGGAGCCGTTGTTGAAGGGGCGGGGTTTGCTGGAGGCGTGACATGCCGCAGATGATCACCGAGATCGAGGATTTCTTTGCCAGGGGCTGCGGGCGGTGTGACAGGTTCGACACCGCCCGATGCTCGGCCAAGATCTGGTCGGCGGGGCTATTGGCGCTGCGCGCGATTTGCCGGGATATGGGGCTGGTCGAGACGGTGAAATGGGGGCATCCCTGTTACATGCTGGGTGAGCGCAACATCGCGTTGATCGGTGCCTTGCAGGGGGATTTCCGGCTGAACTTTTTCAATGCTGCACTGATGAAGGACCCGGATGGGTTGATGGTGCGGCAGGGGCCGAATACGCAGCATCCGGATTCGATCATGTTCCGTGATGTGGGCGAGGTGACCGCGCGCGAGGCGAGTTTGCGGGCCTATCTGGCCGAGGCAATGGGATATGCCAAGGCCGGGATCAAGGCGGAGAAAACGGCGGTCGAGTTGGAATTGCCCGACGCGTTGGTCGAGGCGATGGACGCCGATCCGGAATTTGCCGAGGCGTTTCATGCGCTGACCCCGGGGCGGCAGCGCAGTTATGTGATCGCGCTGAGCAGTGCCAAGACCTCGGCCACGCGGGTGGCGCGGGTGGGCAAGTTTCGCGGCAAGGTCATGCTGGGCAAGGGCGCGCAGGAGTATTAGCGCAGGCGGCTGGGGGCTGTGCCGAACTTGGCACGGAAGGCGCGGGACAGGGTCGAGGGGGAGGAGAAGCCGGTGCGGAGCGCCACCTCGGCCAGATTGTGGCGCGTGTCGGTGATCATGCGGCGGGCGGCGGACAGGCGCAGGTCGAGGGCATAGGCGGCGGGCGACAGGCCGACCGTCTGGCGAAACAGCATCTCAAGCCTGCGGGGCGACAGGCCGACGCGTGCGGCGAGCGCGCTGGTCGGGTCTGGGGCATCGAGGCTGGCTGTCATCCGCGCGATGGATTGGGCCACGCGGGGGTCAAGGCGGCGGTCTTGTTGGGGGGCGATCTGCGGGTCGGACCCCTCACGCGCGGTGGTGATGAAGCTGGCAGCGACTTGCAGCGCGGTGGCGGTGCCGTGGCGGCTGCGGATCAGGTGCAGCATCAGGTCGGCGGCGGGGGCGGCACCGCCTGCGGTAAAGCGATTGCGGTCGATGACATAGCGGTCGGGCAACATGTCGATCTGGGGGTGGGCGGTGGTCAGATCCTCCAGATCCTCCCAATGCACGGTGGCTTTGTGGCCGTTCAGCAGGCCCGCGCGCGCCAGCACCCATGCGCCCGCGTCGATGCCGCCGATGGACGTGAAGCGCGGGGCCATGCGCGACAGGTCGCGGATCAGCGGGGCGGTGGCGACCTGCGACTGGCGAAAGCCTGCGATGACGACAAGGGCGTCGGCTGGACCCGTTTGGGCAAAGGGGCCCGAGGACGGCAATTCGATGCCGCAGGTCAGCGGCACGGGCCGGCCATCGGGCGAGACGATGCGCCAACGGAATTTTTCGGCACCCAGATGGCGGTTGGCCGAGCGCAGCGGGTCGAGCACCGAGGCCACTTCGAGGATGGAGGCTTGCGGCAGCACCAGCGCCGTCAGCGTCAGGGGGGCGGGTGAGGGGGCGAAGATTGTTGCGCTTTTTGCCATATGGATTTCGTAATTCGTCAAGCGCGGTGATGCAAGTGCGCTAGAGTGGGGCGAAAGTGGAGGACTGTCGATGCCTTTGGCCATGAACCGTGAAGTCTTTATCACCTGTGCTGTCACCGGGTCGGGTGGAACGCAGGACCGCAGCCCGCATGTGCCACGCGCGCCCATGCAGATCGCCGACAGTGCGATTGCGGCGGCCAAGGCCGGGGCGGCGATCGTGCATTGCCATGTGCGCGACCCCGAGACCGGCAAGCCCAGCCGCGATGGCAAACTGTACCGCGAGGTGACCGAGCGCATCCGCGACTCGGGCACCGATGTCGTGCTGAACCTGACCGCGGGCATGGGGGGCGATCTGCTGTTTGACGGCACCGAGGCCATGGACCGGATGGGCGCGCGGTCGGATATGGCGGGGGCGACCGAGCGGGTGGCGCATGTCGTCGATTGCCGCCCCGAGATTTGCACGCTGGACTGTGGCACGATGAATTTCAACGAGGCCGATTACGTGATGGTCAACACGCCGGGCCTGCTGCGCGATATGGCCAAGCGGATGGTGGAAGCGGGCGCGCGGATCGAGATCGAGGCCTTTGACACCGGGCATCTGTGGCTGGCCAAGCAACTGGCCAGCGAGGGGATCATCCCGTCGCCGGTGCTGGTGCAACTGTGCATGGGGGTGCCATGGGGTGCGCCGGATGACCTGAACACCTTTATGGCGATGGTCAACAATGTGCCCGCCGACTGGATGTGGTCGGCCTTTTCCATCGGGCGCAACCAGATGGCCTATGTGGCGGCCAGCGTTCTGGCGGGCGGCAATGTGCGGGTCGGGCTGGAGGACAATCTTTGGCTGGACAAGGGCGTGCTGGCCACCAATGCGCAACTGGTCGAGCGGGCGGTCAGCATCATCAGCAATATGGGCGCGCGGGTGATCACGCCGGCCGAGGTCAGGGCGAAGCTGAAGCTGGAGAAAAGGGCTCCGATGCCGAAATGAGCGGTGAGATGGCGGCGGTCAAGTTCACGGCGATGAAGGATGGCGACCGGGAGGATTACGAATTCCTGACTATCCATGAAACCGAATATGCGGCCAAGACGGCGGACCGGCTGTTGGGGGCGTTGGAACAACTGGACGAAAGCCTGTCTGGCTATCAGATCACCCGGCTGGGGCATAGTTTGCAGGCGGCGACGCGGGCCTGGATGGCCGGGGCGGATGTGGACTGGGTCGTCTCAGCGCTGTTGCACGACATTGGCGACATCTATGCGCCTTATAACCAC
>JBAXXO010000169.1:0-6999 GCA_037127855.1 Alphaproteobacteria bacterium | reverse complement strand
TGATCCAAGAAGCTCCGCAGCTTCCTGCTCCTCGACGGATGCTTCAGCTTCCGCAGCGCCTTCGCCTCGATCTGGCGGATGCGTTCGCGGGTGACCGAAAACTGCTGCCCCACCTCTTCCAGCGTGTGATCGGTGTTCATCCCGATGCCGAAGCGCATCCGCAGCACCCGCTCTTCGCGCGGCGTCAGCGAGGCCAGAACCCGCGTCGTGGTTTCCTTCAGATTTTCCTGAATGGCGGAATCCAGCGGCAGGATGGCGTTCTTGTCTTCGATGAAGTCGCCAAGCTGGCTGTCTTCCTCGTCGCCGATTGGCGTTTCAAGGGAAATCGGTTCCTTGGCGATCTTCATCACCTTGCGGACCTTTTCCAACGGCATTTGCAGCTTTTCCGCCAATTCCTCGGGCGTCGGCTCCCGCCCGATTTCGTGCAGCATCTGGCGACCGGTGCGGACCAGCTTGTTGATCGTCTCGATCATATGCACCGGAATGCGGATCGTGCGGGCCTGGTCGGCGATGGAACGGGTGATGGCCTGGCGGATCCACCAGGTGGCATAGGTCGAGAATTTATAGCCGCGGCGGTATTCGAATTTATCGACCGCCTTCATCAACCCGATATTGCCTTCCTGGATCAGGTCAAGAAATTGCAGGCCCCGGTTGGTGTATTTCTTGGCGATCGAGATCACCAGTCGCAGGTTCGCCTCGACCATTTCCTTCTTGGCCTGCCGCGCCTCTTTCTCGCCCTTTTGCACCTGATTGACGATGCGGCGGAACTCGCTGATATCCACGCCGATATAGGTTCCGACCCCAGCCATTTCGGCGCGCAGTTCCTCGACCTTTTCGCGGCTGCGCTCCATCAGGGCCTGCCAGCCACGCCCCGATTTGGCGGCCATGCGGTCCAGCCATGTCGGGTCCAACTCATAGCCTTGGTATTCGTCGATGAATTCGCGGCGGTTGATGCGGGCACCATCGGCCAGTTTCACCATGCCCGAGTTGATGGCCATGATCCGGCGATTGATGCCGTACAACTGGTCGATCAAGGCATCAATCCGGTTGTTATGCAGGTGCAATTCGTTGACCAGAACAACGATTTCAGACCGCAGCTTTTGATAGGCAGCTTCGTCCCCCGATGAAAACCTTGTCTTTTCAGACAGAGTCGCGGTCATCCTCAGGTCCTGCATTTCGGACAGTTTGGAATAATCGCGGGCGATCAGGTCAAGCGTTTCAAGCACTTTGGGTTTCAGTGCGGCTTCCATGGCGGCCAGTGACATAGCCGCACCATCCTCGTCATCGTCGTCATCCTCGACCATGCTTGTCAAGGGGTTGCCGTCCGCGTCCAGTTCCGGCTCGTCCGAGGCAGCGCGGCGTGGCGCGGTGGACGACATGTCGACACCGTCCAATTCGGCTCCGACAATGCCCTCCTCGCCGTCAAGGGAACGACCAAAGGTGGCCTCAAGGTCGATCACATCGCGCAGCAGAATGTCTTCAGACAATAGTTCGTCGCGCCAGATGATGATGGCCTGAAAGGTCAAGGGTGACTCGCACAGGCCCGCGATCATCGTGTTGCGGCCAGCCTCGATCCGCTTGGCAATGGCAATCTCGCCCTCGCGCGACAAAAGCTCGACCGATCCCATCTCGCGCAGATACATTCGCACCGGGTCATCCGTGCGGTCCAGCGTTTCGGTCGTGGCACCCACGACCGAAACCTCGCGTGAGGTTGACGAGGTTTCGACCAACGCGCCACCCACGACATCGCCCTCTTCGGCCTCATCGTTCTCGATGATGTTGATGCCCATTTCGGACAGCATCGACATCACATCCTCGATCTGTTCCGACGACACCTGCTCGGGCGGCATGACAGTGTTCAACTGGTCATAGGTGATATAGCCACGCTCGCGGGCATCCGCGATCATCTTCTTGACCGCAGCCTGGCTCATATCCAGCGAAACGTCGGCTTCATCGCCTTCGGGCTTTGCATCGTCAGTGTCTTTGGCGGCCATGGGGGCTCCGGGGTGCGGGATATGGGATTTGGGGTGCGGGGTCTGGAACGAATCAGTGGTACGAATCAGGGGCGAATCATACCTAGATCGATAGGAATACCCCGAATCAGGATCGAGGTTTAGGGGGCCTTCAAGACTTTTTCTTTTCCCACACGCGGGCGTTGATAAGGTTTTGTAAATGGTTGGACATTGCGGCCCGATCCTCGCCCATATCGACCGATTCGGGCCTTGGCGGGTTTTCGGCGCGGTGCCGGGCGGCTGCGGCCTGAGACAGCCGCCAAGTCAGCCCCTCGTCTGCAAAGCCGGACAGGTCCTGGACGGCATCGTCGATTTCGCGGCGTGCGCCGCGGCGGGCCGCGAGTTTTGCAAGCTCTTCGGCCAGACACAGGGCGGCAAGTTCGCTATCGGCACGGTTGCGGACAGGTGGGGCAATCAACACATGGGGGTGCGACAGCAAGGCCTCAAGGGTGTCGGGCGCCGCCCTTTGCAGGCGATCAGACAGGGTGATGGGGTCCATATGGGACAGCAGAATGCTGCGGATCGTCTGATGTTCCTCGGTCAGGTCCACCCGCTCCAGCGCGGATTCGAACTGCGGGATCAAAGTTGGATGCGTGATCAGAATGGCAAGGATCATCGCCTCTCGCAGGGCCTCGTCCACAGGGTCCACCGCATTGGCCAGCACCGAACTGCGCGTGGCGGCAAGGGGTGGCTGGGCGATGTCGGCGAACCGCCCCTTGCGCGATTGCTGGGGTTGCCATGTCGGACGGGCGCGATTGCCGTACAGGGTCTGGCGCAGGGTCTTGATCGCCTCGCCATAATGGCTGCGGATCGCGGGGTCGGTGATGCGGGCAATGGCGGCGCGCAGGGTCTTGTCGAGGGCGGCGCGACGTTCGGGGCTGTCAAAGCTGCGGCCCTCGGTCTCGCGCTGCCATAGCAGGTTGACCATGGGTTGGGCCTGATCCAGCACCCTTTGCATGGCAGTAGGCCCCTGGGCGCGGATCAGGTCATCGGGATCCTGCCCACCGGGCAGAATGGCAAAACGCAGGCCCTTGCCGGATTCCAACAGCGGCAAGGCAAGGTCTACCACCCGCAACGCCGCCTTGAAACCGGCCTTGTCACCGTCAAGCGCAATCACCGGCTCATCACTGATGCGCCACATCAGTTTCAACTGTTCTTCGGTGACGGCGGTGCCGAGTGGGGCCACGGCCGATTTGAAACCCGCCTCGACCACGGCGATGACATCCATATAGCCTTCGACAACGATCAGGGGCTGACCCTTGCCCGCCGCCTCGCGCGCGCGAGCATGATTGAACAGGCTGCGCCCCTTGTCGAACAGCACAGTTTCCGGGCCGTTCAGGTATTTGGCGCGCGCATTCGGGTCCATCGCCCGCCCGCCCAGCGAAATGGCACGGCCTCGCCCGTCGCGGATCGGAAAGATGATGCGGTTGCGAAAGCGGTCATAGGGCATGCCGCCCCCGCGCGCGCCCGGCGCGTCATCCGCGTCAGGTCTGGCGCAAAGGCCAGCGGCCACGATCAGATCGGAGGAGATGCCCTTTTGCGTCAGGGCCGTGAACAGGCCCTGCCGCTGGTCGGGCGCATAACCGATTTCCCAGCGATCCATAGCCTGCGGCGAAAGCCCGCGTTTGGCAATATAGGCGCGGGCCTCGGCGGCGGCCGAGGTGTTGATCTGCAGGCGGAACCACTTGAACGCCTCCTCCATCACCTTGGACAATTCGCTGCGGTGATCGGCTTTTGCCGCCGTCACGGGGTCGCGCGCGGGCATCGGCAAGCCAGCCTCGCGGGCCAGGATTTCAACGGCTTCCATGAAGCTGACGTTTTCGGTTTCCTTGACGAAAGTGACAGCGTCACCTTTGGCGTGGCAGCCAAAGCAGTAGTAAAAGCCCTTGCGGTCATCGACGTGGAACGACGGCGACTTTTCCTGATGGAATGGGCATGGGGCCCAAAGGTCGCCCTTGCCCGCATTGGATTTGCGCGGGTCCCATGTGACCTTGCGGCCCACGACCTGTGACAGCGAGGTGCGGGTGCGAAGGTCGTCGAGAAATCCGGCGGGCAGGTTCATGACGCTTTATCCTACGGCGCCCGGACCGTGTCCAGACCCGGGGGCGCGCCCCCGGACCCCGCGAATATTTGCACCAAACTGAAAGGGGGTCAGCCCAGAATGTCGGTCATGACCCTTTGAAACAGGCGCGCGCCGATCGGGGTCAGACTGTCAGGGAAGTCATAGTCCGGATTGTGCAGTTGCGGGTGGCTCTCGCCCGAACCCAGAAACATCATGGCCATTTTGGTCCCACTGCCGCCAAAACGGCCAAAATCTTCAGAGCCGCGCAGGGGCAGGTTGCGGTCATCATGGGGCATGTGCAGGGCGTCGAGGGCGGCGGTCAGGCGGGTGATAGCGTCAGGGTCATTGACGGTGGCAGAAAAGTCGTCCTGGGTCTCAAACGACAGGGACAGGCCGTGCGCGGTGGCGATGGTCTGGGCAATGGCCTCGGCATCGGCGCGCATGGCAGCCATCGGCGGGTCTTCGCGGGTGCGCAGTTTGACCCACAACTCACCCGCCCCGGGCGCTATGCCGAAAGCGGCCTCGCCGATGCGGGCATGGGTGATCGTGACCATGCGGAACGCCTCGGTCAGGGGGCCACCGGGGCCAAGTGCCAGCAAATTTGGGATCATTTCGGTGATGGCAAGAACCGGGGAAATGCCGGTTTCAGGCATCGATGCGTGCGAGGTCTTGCCGGTCAGTCGGATCAGCATCCCTTGGCTTGCGCACATCATCGTGCCGCTGCGCAATGTGGTATGGCCCAGCGGGAGGCCGGGCATGTTGTGCAACGCAAAGGCCCAGTCGGGCTTGATGTCGCCATAGCGCGGATCGGCAAGGACGGCGGCAGCGCCCGTGCCGTTTTCCTCGGCAGGCTGGAACAACAAGATCACGCGACCCGAGGCTGGCGGCTTGCGGTGGATCAGCCGGGCCAGCGCCATCAGGATGGTCATATGGCCATCATGGCCACACATATGGCCCCAGCCTTGCGTCTGCGAGCGCCACTCGGGTGTGCCAATCTCGTCAATCGGCAAGGCGTCCAATTCGGCGCGGAACAGCACGGTTTCGCCGGCAACAGCGCCATTCCAGATCGCCGCGACGCCATGGCCGCCAAGTTGTGTCAGGATCTGGTCGGGTTTGCAGGACTGCAAGGCGGCGATGACGCGGCCCGCCGTCTGAACCTCGTGACCCGAAATCTCGGGAAAGCGGTGCAGGTCGCGGCGCCAGTCGGTCAACTCGGCAATGTCGGCATTGGTCAGCATTTACAGGGCCTTCCGGGCGGCTAGGTGTTTAAGTGTCGCCTCAATTTCATGCCATGCCGTCCGGGCCATAGACCGGAAGACCAAAATCAAGAAACCATCGGGTTCCACCATCAGGATCATCTGCATGTGACCCAAAGGCGCGCGCGCGGCCTGGCCCGCCGTCATGCCGTTCAGATCAAGGGGGACATGGCGCATCAGAGCCTCGGCCGCTGCGGAGCCGGTCAGGCGCAGGGCGGCCCAGCCGCCCGATTGATCGGTGATGGCGGCAAGGCCCGTCAGGTCGGGAACGGCGCGCCCGATCACAAAGGCCTGATCCGGGCCCGTCCAGCACATTCCGGCATGATGAGTGTTCGCGGCGGGAAAGCTTTGCCCCAAAGCCTTCGACACCTTTTGCTGTCGACCCGGAAAACAGGCAACCGAGGTGATCTGACCCAGTTCAACTTCGGTCAGGGTCGTGCCCAGATAGGTCACGGGCCCCTGCCCCGACAGCGCGGATTTGGCGATGAGTTCAGCCACGGAGTTTGTCTCCTTGCGGGTCATGGAATACCGGGTCGGTGACCATGCACAGCACGTCATTGCCCCGCATGTGATCGACCAGCCGCACCGTCTGACCATGGCGCGCGCGTCCGTCGCGCAAAAAGGCCAGACCCAGCCAGCCTTGCAGCGTCGGCGAATAGCAGACCGAGGTGACATAGCCCTGATCGTTCATCCGCTCCACCTTGTCACCGGGGTTGAACAGATGCGCACCGGCCCCGATCCGGCTGTCACCGACTGGTCGCAGGCCGACCAACTGTTCGCGTTCAGGGCCATTCAGGCCGGGGCGTTGGCTGCTGGCCTTGCCGATGCAATCCTTGCGGCCCACCATCTTTTGCGCGCCAATGTCAAAGGCGGTGGTGCGGCCATGAATCTCGGCATGGGTGATCAGGCCCTTTTCGATGCGCAGAACATTCAGCGCCTCCATCCCGTAGGGTCCGCCGCCCAGCGTTTCGGCCCGCGCCACAAGGTCGCGAAACAGGCTTTCCCCATAGGCTGTCGGCACCGCAATCTCATAGCCCTCCTCGCCCGAGAACGAAATGCGGTACAATCGGGCCCTGATACCCCCGACCGCCACGTCGGCGCAGGACATGAAGGGAAAGTCTTGCAAGGGCCGATCCAGCATAGAGTTCAAAAGCTGCCGCGCCTTTGGCCCCGCGACCGCGAATTGCGCCCAGCTTTCAGTGACCGAGATGAAGCGCAGATCGTATTCGGCGCAATAGGCCTGATGGACGAAATCAAGATGCCGCATCACCTGCCCTGCGGCG
This sequence comes from Alphaproteobacteria bacterium, assembly GCA_037127855.1. Taxonomy (GTDB): domain Bacteria; phylum Pseudomonadota; class Alphaproteobacteria; order Rhodobacterales; family Rhodobacteraceae; genus Stagnihabitans. Next base: position 386 of record JBAXXO010000169.1, on the reverse strand, counting down.
GCGGTGGTGGTGGTCATCAGATAATGACTGTCGCCCAGACGCGCCGTGGTGCCATCATCCATGACATGGCCGTCCTCGCGCAGCATAAGTCCATAGCGCACCCGACCAACCGGCAAGGTCGAAAACGTGCCGGTGTAGACCAGATCCAAAAACCGCGCTGCGTCGCCGCCCTGCAGGTCGATCTTGCCCAGGGTCGAGACATCGGCCACACCCACGGTGCTGCGCACCATGGTCACTTCGCGGTCACAGGCCTCGCGCCAGGTGCTTTCACCGGGGCGCGGAAAATAGCTCGGACGGTACCACAACCCAGCCTCGATCATCGGTGCACCGCGGTCGCGACTGGCCTGATCCGAGGTCATGAAGCGCTGCGGCGCAAAACCCATGCC
>JBAXXO010000168.1:0-7097 GCA_037127855.1 Alphaproteobacteria bacterium | reverse complement strand
GTGTCAGCACCTGCGAAATGCCCGCGCTGATCTGCCGGACCGCCGGAAGATCGCTGTGCGCGGCATAGATCGACAACACGTTCATGCGGTGGGGCAAGGGGGCCGGATCGGGGGTTTGCGCCATCAGATCCCGCCCGGCAGAAATGCAGACGAAAAGCGCAAGGAAAGCAAGCCTATGGAAACCCAGACGCCGTTCAAGGACGGGTTGTCGCGGGCGCAATATAGGTACTTGGTCCAACTATCCAACCTTGGCTTTTGCGTCATTATGGCGACATCGGCAACGCTGTGCAATCGCGCAGCGACAAAGCGCATGCATTTATACCAAGTGTCCAGAACAGGGAGATGTCACGTGAAAATCGCAAGACTGGGGATCAGACCACTGATCCTGACCGTCGGGCTGGCCTGCGCGGGGTTGTTCAGCCCGGCACAAGCGCAGGATGCCAAGAAGCCGAACATCCTGATCATCTGGGGCGATGACATTGGCCAGTTCAACATCAGCGCCTATAACAATGGCATGATGGGCTATCGCACGCCCAATATCGACAGCATCGCCGATGGCGGCGCGCTGTTCACCGATTGGTACGGCCAGCAAAGCTGCACCGCCGGTCGCGCGGCCTTTATCACGGGCCAGGCCCCGATCCGCACCGGCCTGACCAAGGTTGGTCTGCCCGGCACCCCCGAGGGGCTGACGATTGCCGACCCGACCGTTGCCGGTCTGCTGAAGCCGCTGGGCTATACCACCGGACAGTTCGGCAAGAACCACCTTGGCGACTTGGACAGCATGTTGCCGACCAACAACGGCTTTGACGAGTTTTTCGGCAATCTGTATCACCTGAATGCCGAAGAAGAGCCCGAGAATGTCGATTATCCGGCTGACTTGGTGCTGCCCGGCGGCAAGACGTTCCGGGAACGTTTCGGCCCGCGCGGTGTGATCCATTCCTTTGCCAATGCCGACGGCACCCAAACGATCGAGGATACCGGCCCGCTGACCCGCGCCCGGATGGAGACGATCGACGAAGAGGTGACCAAGGGTGCGCTTGGGTTCATGGACAAGGCCCATGCCGACGGCAAGCCGTTCTTCTTGTGGTACAACACCACGCGGATGCACATCTTTACCCATCTCAAGCCCGCATCGCAGGGTGTGACTGGCTTGGGCGTTTATGCCGATGGCATGGTGGAACATGACGGCATGGTCGGCGAATTGCTGGCCAAGCTGAAAGAGTTGGGCATCGAGGACAACACGATCATCATGTATTCCTCGGACAACGGCGCCGAGACGTTTACCTGGCCCGATGGCGGCACCACCATGTTCCGCGGCGAAAAGAACACGCCATGGGAGGGCGGCTACCGTGTGCCCGCCATGATCAAATGGCCGGGCGTCATCAAGCCCGGGACCGTCATCAACGACATGACGGCGCATGAGGACATGCTGCCGACCTTGCTGGCCGCTGCCGGTGACCCCAATGTCAAGGAAGAGTTGTTGAAGGGTGAAACCATCAATGGCCGCGACTACAAGGTGCATCTGGACGGTTACGACCTGACCGCCGCCCTGCAAGGCACGGCCCCATGGCCGCGCAAGGACTTCATCTATTGGACCGATGACGGTTCGGTCGCAGCGCTGCGCTTTGGCAACTGGAAGATCAGCTTCCTTGAGCAAAAGGCCGAAGGTCTGAAAGTGTGGCAGGAGCCCTTTGACGTGCTGCGTGCGCCCGTCATCACCAACCTGCGCATGGACCCGTTCGAACGTGCCCGGTCCGAAGATGCGATGGGTTACCAGCGTTGGTACATGGAGCGGATGTTCATGATCGCCCCGGCTGCAGCCTATGTCGGCGCGTGGATCCAGAGCTTCAAGGATTTCCCGCCGCGCATGAAGCCGGGCAGCTTCAACCTCGACCGCGCCATGGAGGCCGCGCAGGCGGCCGGCCGAGGCAACCAGTAGTTCGTGACGAGTATCGGCGCCCCCTGCAAAGGGGGCGCTTTTTTCATGTAGCAATCACAGATACCCCGTAGGAGGTTCGAATGCGCCATCTGATCACCGCCCTTGTGCTGGCCGCCTTTCCCGTCATCGCAATGGCCGATCCGCTGCCATCGTGGAACGACGGTGCCACCAAGGCCGCCATCATCGCCTTTGTCGACCAGACCACTGACCCCACGCTGGACAGCTATGTGACACCCGATGACCGGATCGCGGTGTTCGACAATGACGGTACGCTGTGGGCCGAGCAGCCGGTCTATTTCCAGTTTCTGTTTGCCATCGACATGGCCAAACAAAAGGCCGCCGCAGACCCGGCCTGGGCCGCGACCCCAGTGTTGAAGGCCGCCGCCGCCGGTGACATCAAGGGCGTTCTGGCTGGCGGCGAGGCCGCCTTGATCGAGGTCGTCTCGGCCACGCATTCGGGCATGACGGTTGAGGATTTCACCGCGCAGGCCGGCGCGTGGATCCGCACCGCAAAGCACCCCAAGACCGGACTTGTCTATTCGGACATGGTCTATCAGCCGATGCTGGAACTGCTAAGCTATCTGCGCGACAACCAGTATCAGACCTGGATCGTGTCGGGTGGCGGTGTCGATTTCATGCGCGGCTTTTCGCAAGCTGTCTATGGCATCCCGCCGCAGCAAGTGATCGGGTCGCTTGGCAAGGCCGAATTTCAGATGGTGGATGGCAAGCCGCAGGTGATGAAGGATGCCGGCATCGCCTTTATCGACGACAAGGGCGGCAAGCCCGTCGGCATCGCGCGTGCCATCGGCAAGCGGCCGATCTTTGTCGGCGGTAATTCGGACGGTGATCTGGCGATGCTGCAATGGTCCACCGCCGGTGCAGGCCCGCGCTTTGGCTTGATCGTGCACCATACCGACGCCACGCGCGAATTTGCCTATGATCGCGACAGCCATATCGGTAAGCTGGACAAAGCACTTGACGAAGCGGCGACGGCAGGCTGGACTGTGGTCGATATGGCGGCAGACTGGTCAAGGGTGTTTCCCGTCGAACCGGCACGGTAGTCTCCGTGAAGGGGCGACGATGACGGCTGGCAGGGCGCATAGGGGGGCGATGGCATCATGGGCAAACTGAAACCGGTGCCCGTCCCGCTGACCGCGCTGAAGACGATACCTGCGGGCAGTTTTCTGATGGGATCGGACGTGCATTACCCCGAAGAGCGCCTGCAGCGCCGCGTGTCGGTCAGCGCGTTTGAGATCGAAGAAACCGCCGTCACCAACGCCCAATTCGCCTATTTCGTGGCACAGACAGGTTATCTGACCGTGGCCGAGCGTCCGCTGGACCCAAGGGCCTATCCGGGTGCCGACCGCAAGACCCTGGTGCCCGGCGGCTTGGTATTCCGCATGACGGATGGGCCGGTCGATCTGCGCGATTATCGCAACTGGTGGGGCTGGACGCCCGGCGCCTGCTGGCACCGGCCCGAGGGGCGGCCGAGCACCTATCGGGGTCGCGAAGATCACCCCGTGGTTCAGGTCGCGTATGAGGATGCGCTGGCCTATGCAACATGGGCGGGCCGCGACCTGCCGACCGAGGCCGAATGGGAATATGCGGCCCGTGGCGGTCTGGACGGCGCCGAATTTGTCTGGGGCGACACATTGACACCCGATGGTCAGCACCGCGCCAACACATGGCAAGGGGCGTTTCCCTATCAAAACGGGGCGGAAGACGGGTTCAAGGGCACCTGCCCCGTCCGCAGTTTCGCGCCCAATGGCTATGGTCTGTACGAGGTCTGCGGCAATGTCTGGGAATGGACCACCGACTGGTACGGTGCCAGACACGATCCCTCGCCCGCCGACAAGCCCGCGTGCTGCACCATTCCGGACCCGCAGGGTTCGGATGTGGAAGGCAGCTTTGACCCGGCGCAGCCCGCCATCCGCATTCCGCGCAAGGTGGTGAAAGGCGGCTCGTTCCTGTGCGCGCCATCTTATTGCCGCCGCTATCGCCCCGCCGCCCGGCATGCGCAGATGATCGACACCGGCATGAGCCATATCGGCTTTCGCTGCATCCTGCGCCAACCCGCCGCAGCGCCCAAAACCGCCTTTGTGCTGCCCGTGGTCGGCTGAACGCCCCGCTTGGCATCCTCCAGCCAAGCCTCGATCTCTGAGGGGTAAGGTCACAAGCCTAGCTGGCCCAAGCAGCCGTCGTCTTGGCCCGAATGAACGCGACAAACAGCGCCGGATCAGCTTCACCTGACCCAACACAACGCGCAACATTCCCAATGGCTTGCCTGTCTTGGGTTGCACTCAATCTGACTCAGATTGAGAGCAACCCGCTCTAGCGTGACGGAGCGCTGTCCTAGAGCGAGTCGCGTTCAATCAGGTTCACCTGATTGAACGCAACTCGCAACATTACCAACGACTTGCCTGTCTTGGGTTGCACTCAATCTGAATCAGATTGAGTGCAACCCGCTCTAGGCACATTCTTGCGAGCAGACGCCGCGTGACGCGGAATAGCAGCGTCACCGCAGGACGCCGCCGGGTCGGCGGGTGCAACCTGGATCAGGGGTCAGGATTGGACAGCGCCGGGTGCGGTGCAGGGCATCCTTCGATCAGGTAAGCCTGACCGAGGGTGATGCGACTTACTTCGTGCCGTTGCGGGCGATACCGACACTGGCCTCACCGGACATCACGAGGCCAGGTTTGGCAGGCTCGGGGTTGGCGGGGGTGGGGGCCTGTGGCGGGCCTGACGCGCCACAGGCGGTCAGAACAAGAAGGGCCATGACGGAAAGCTGTCTCATCTGGGTAGAGCTCCACGAAAGGTGAACAGGATAGGGTCGGCCAGTGCGTCGGGATCGGTGACGTCGCGCAGGATCGCCACCGCCCCGCTGTATCACAAAAGGATTGCCCTGACGCCCCTGATGATTGAGCAGGCACTTCCCCCGGCACATCGTCAAGGCTGGACGGTGGTATCAGGTGGGCGTCAAGCAGGTTGTTCTTTGCCGTATAGTTGATGGGGGACATGGGTTACGAACTGTTATCAGATAGTCGGGTCTTCCAGCGGGCGATCTGGGCGCGGACCTGATCCGGCGCGGTGCCACCGTAAGACATACGGGAGCGGACCGAGTTCTGTACACCCAAGACCTTGTAAACGTCCTGTGTGATGCCGGGATGCGCGGATTGCAGGTCGGTCAGGCTGAGGTCGGGCAGGTCGCAGCCCTTGGCCTCGGCGAGTGCCACGAGGCTGCCTGTGACGTGATGCGCCTCGCGGAATGGCAGGCCGAGGGCGCGGACCAGCCAGTCGGCAAGGTCGGTGGCGGTCGAGAACCCCGAGGCGGCGGCGGTTTCCAGCACGGCGCGGTTGGCGGTCATGTCGGTGACCATGCCGGTCATCGCGGCGAGAGACAGCATCAGCGTGTCGGCGGCGTCGAACACCTGTTCCTTGTCCTCTTGCATGTCCTTGGAATAGGTCAGGGCCAGCCCCTTCATCACGGTGAACAGCGCCACCGTGGCGCCCAGAATGCGACCCAGTTTGGCGCGCAGCAGTTCGGCGGCATCGGGATTCTTTTTCTGCGGCATGATCGAGGAGCCGGTCGTCCAGCGGTCGGACAGGCGGACAAAGCGGAATTGGGCCGAGGACCAGATCACCAATTCCTCGGCAAAGCGCGACAGGTGCATGGCGCAGATGCTGGAGGCGGACAGGAATTCGAGCGCGAAGTCGCGGTCGGACACCGAATCCAGCGAATTGGCGGTGGGGCGGTCAAAGCCCAGGGCAGCGGCCGTCATGTGGCGGTCGATGGGAAAGGAGGTTCCGGCGAGGGCGGCGGCGCCGAGCGGGCATTCGTTCATGCGGGCGCGGGCGTCGGTAAAGCGCGCACGGTCGCGGGCCAACATTTCGACATAGGCCAGCATATGGTGACCCCATGTCACAGGTTGGGCGGTTTGCAGATGGGTAAAGCCAGGCATGACCCAATCGGCACCTTGCGCGGCCTGCGCGAGAAAGGCCTGCATCAGCAAGGTGAGCCCCGAGATCGCCGCATCGCATTGGTCGCGGACCCAAAGGCGAAAATCGGTGGCGACCTGATCGTTGCGCGAGCGGGCGGTGTGCAGGCGCTTGCCCGGTTCGCCGATCAGGTCGGTCAGGTGGGATTCGACGTTCAGGTGGATGTCTTCGAGATCGGTGCGAAAGGTGAATTTGCCGGCTTCAATCTCTGACAATACTGTGAGCAGGCCTTTCCCGATCGCCTCGGCGTCGCTAGGACTTAGAATGCCGGTGGCCGCAAGCATGGCGGCATGGGCACGAGAGCCTGCGATGTCCTGGGCGTAAAGGCGCTGGTCAAAGCGGATGGAAGCGTTGATGGCTGTCATGATCGCATCGGGGCCCGAGGCAAAGCGGCCGCCCCACATGGTGTTGGCGGCCAGTGGCGCGGCGTTTGGGTCATCGGATGCGGTCATGCTGTGGCCTTTGGAGGGATGATGCGGAAACTTGTCTTGCTGTATACGGGCCTGCTGCTGGCTGCAAATGCGGCGTTAGCGGGGCCCGTGGATCCGGCGCTGTTGACCGGGGATATGGGCAAACTGGTGATCAGCGAGGCGCGCGAACTGCCCGCTGCCGCCTTGCTGGACCTTGCGGATGGGACGCAGACGCTGGATGCGTATCAGGGCAAATGGGTGGTGCTGAACTTTTGGGCGACGTGGTGCGCACCGTGCCGGACCGAGATGCCCAGCCTTGACCGCTTGCAGGCGGCGCGGCCCGATCTGGCGGTGGTGACCGTGGCCGTAGGGCCGAACCCGGTGCCTGCGATCCGCAGCTTTCTGGACGAGGCCGTGGTGGTCAATCTGGCCGTGCTGCGCGACCCGCAGGGCGGATTGGCGCGGCCGATGGGCGTTTTGGGGTTGCCGGTGACGGTGCTGATCAACCCCGAGGGGCTGGAGGTGGCGCGGCTGCTGGGGGGGGCGGAATGGGACAGCCCGGCGGCCCTGGCGGTGCTGGCGGCGGTGATGGCACCTTAGGGCGCGTTGCGTTCCATCAGGTTCACCTGACCCAACCCCATGCGCAACATTCTGAGTGGCTTGCCTGTCCTGGATTGAGTGCAGTCCACTCGGAGGCCTAGGCTGGCCGGGTCATGGCGGCGACGCTGTCATGGCGGTGGCAGGTTACGAGG
>JBAXXO010000167.1:0-7113 GCA_037127855.1 Alphaproteobacteria bacterium | reverse complement strand
CTAGGCTGGCCGGGTCATGGCGGCGACGCTGTCATGGCGGTGGCAGGTTACGAGGTGGTCGTTCACCATGCCGGTGGCCTGCATGAAGGCATAAGTGATGGTGGGGCCGCAAAAGGTGAACCCGGCCTGTTTCAGCGCAGATGAGATGGACTGGGACCTATCGGTTTCGGTGGGAATCTGGCCGGGCGAAAAACGGTTCTGTTGCGGCGTGTGCTCCATGAATTTCCACAGAAAATCAGAAAAACTTTCGCGGTCTTGCAGGGTCAGATAGGCGCGGGCATTTCTGATCGTGCCCTCGATCTTGCCGCGGTGACGGACGATGCCGGGATCTGTCAGCAGGCGCTGCACCTCGGGCTCGCCCCAACGGGCGAGGGTTTCGGGATCAAAACCGGCAAAGGCGGCGCGGAAATTGTCGCGCTTGCGCAGGATGGTGATCCAGGCCAGACCCGCCTGAAAGCCGTCCAGCACCAGTTTTTCGAACAGAGCCCGGCTGTCCCATTCCGGCACGCCCCATTCGTCATCGTGATAGGCGATGTAAAGCGGGTAGGTGCCGCACCAAGGACAGCGTTGATCGGTCATGGTTGGCATCAGCCTTGCAGCGCAAGCGCAAAAAGCGACGGTGACGTTCACGCGTTAGTGATTTCTTTAGCGTTGTGGCGCAGTGTTGCCAAGACGGTTGTTTGGCAAAGGGTGGGCAAGGTGCCGAATTGGAAACCAAGGGTTGACAGCGCTGCGGGAACGGCCAGCCCGCTTGGGGTTGCCATTTCTGCGGCGGATGAGGAAACGATCAAGATGGTGGCCGAGGCGGTGCGCAGCCGCCGTATGCGGTTGGCCTATCAGCCGGTCGTGCTGACGCGGGACCACAAGAAAGTGGCGTTTTACGAAGGGCTGATTCGTGTGATGGAACCGAACGGTCGAATCATTCAGGCCAAGGATTTCATCGGCGCGGTCGAGGATACCGAACTTGGCCGCGAGATTGACTGTCTGGCGCTGGATCAGGGGTTGTCCGTGCTGGCCAAGCATCCTGACCTGCGCATCTCGATCAACATGTCGGCCCGGTCGATCGGTTATGCCAAATGGATGTGGACGTTGAAACGCGGGCTGGACCAGAACGCAACCATTGGCGAGCGGCTGATTTTGGAGGTGACGGAAAGCTCGGCCATGACCGTGCCGGAACTGGTGCTAAGCTTTATGGATCAGGTGCGGCGCAAGGGAATAGCATTCGCGCTGGACGATTTTGGCGCGGGCTATACCGCGATTCGCTATTTCAAGGATTTCAACTTTGACATTCTGAAGATCGACGGTCAGTTCATCCGCAATATCCACCTGGATCCCGACAATCAGGTGCTGACCCGGGCTATATTGGCCATCGGGCGGCATTTCGAAATGTTCACGGTGGCCGAAGCCGTGGAATCACCCGCCGAGGCCGAATGTCTGCGTGGCCTGGGCGTCGACTGCCAACAGGGTTATCTGTATGGCGCGCCCACCGTGAACCCGCCATGGTCGGGCGAGGCGACGGCGCGGTCGGCCTGAACCTGGCCGTTGTGGGAGCGGTTGCGGCAGGGTCTGCGGCGACAGGGCGCAAAGGGCAAGGCTTGCAGAACTTGCTTTTATGATGTTTCGCGCCTAGGCCTTTGGCGAAGGCTTCGCGGCATTTACCGCCGTAGTTCCACTGATGGAGAGAAACCATGACCAATGTTGTGATCGTATCTGCGGCGCGCACCGCCGTGGGCAGCTTTAACGGCGCCTTTGCGGCGACCCCCGCGCATGATCTGGGGGCGAGTGTGATCGAGGCCGTCGTTGCCCGCGCGGGGGTGGACAAGGCGGATGTGTCGGAAACCATTCTGGGGCAGGTGCTGACGGCGGGTCAGGGCCAGAACCCGGCACGGCAGGCGCATATCAAGGCGGGCCTGCCCAAGGAAGCCAGCGCCTGGAGCCTGAACCAAGTCTGCGGATCGGGCCTGCGGGCGGTCGCCTTGGGGGCGATGCATATCCAGTTGGGGGATGCGGCGGTCGTTGTGGCGGGGGGGCAGGAAAGCATGAGCCTGTCACCGCATGTCGCCCATCTGCGCGCCGGCACCAAGATGGGCGACATGGCCTTTGTCGACAGCATGATTCGCGACGGGCTTTGGGACGCGTTCAACAATTACCATATGGGGCAAACCGCGGAAAATGTTGCAAATCAGTGGCAGATCAGCCGCGACATGCAAGACGCCTTTGCGCTGGCCAGCCAGAACAAGGCAGAGGCCGCGCAAAAGGCCGGGCGGTTTGTCGACGAGATCGTGCCGTTCGTGATCAAGGGTCGCAAGGGGGATGTCACGGTCGATGCCGATGAATACATCCGCCACGGCGCGACGCTGGAAAGCATGTCAAAGCTGCGTCCGGCTTTCGTCAAGGATGGTTCTGTGACGGCGGCCAATGCGTCGGGGCTGAATGATGGCGCGGCGGCGGTGCTGCTGATGTCACAGGAAGAGGCGGCGCGCCGGGGGCTGACGCCGTTGGCGCGGATTGCCAGCTATGCCACGGCGGGGCTGGACCCGTCCATCATGGGTGTGGGGCCGGTTTTTGCCAGCCGCAAGGCGCTGGACAAGGCGGGCTGGAAGGTGGCTGACCTTGACCTGGTCGAGGCGAACGAGGCTTTCGCGGCCCAGGCCTGTGCCGTGAACACGGATATGGGCTGGGACCCGGCGATTGTGAACGTGAATGGCGGCGCCATTGCGATTGGCCATCCGATCGGCGCCTCGGGCGCGCGGATACTGAACACGCTGCTGTATCAGATGAAGCGGCAGGGGGCGAAAAAAGGTCTTGCAACCCTGTGCATCGGCGGCGGCATGGGTGTCGCGATGTGCATCGAACAGGCCTGAGGGTTTTGGCGGCACGCCGGGTTGGCGTGCCGCCTGATCGCTCGGCACAGAACATGGCAGGGAGGCCAGAATGGCACGAGTAGCGTTGGTGACGGGGGGGACCCGGGGAATCGGGGCTGCGATTTCGGTGGCGTTGAAGGCGGCTGGATATGATGTTGCGGCCAATTATTCCACGCATGACGCAGCGGCGGCGGCCTTTACGGCCGAAACCGGGATCGCGGCGTTCAAGTGGTCGGTTGCGGATTATGACGCCTGCAAGGCCGGGATTGCGTTGGTCGAGGCAGCGGTCGGACCCGTTGATGTGTTGGTCAACAATGCCGGCATCACGCGGGACGGCATGTTTCACAAGATGACGCCGCAGGCCTGGCGTGAGGTCATCGACACCAATCTGTCGGGCCTGTTCAATATGACTCATCCCCTGTGGTCAGGCATGAGGGACCGAAAGTTCGGCCGGGTGATCAACATTTCCTCGATCAATGGGCAAAAGGGGCAGGCGGGGCAGGTGAATTACAGCGCCGCCAAGGCGGGCGATCTGGGGTTTACCAAGGCGCTGGCGCAAGAAGGCGCGCGGGCCGGGATCACGGTGAATGCGATTTGCCCGGGTTACATTGGCACGGACATGGTCATGGCGATTGACCCCAAGGTGCTGGCCGAACGGATCATTCCGCAAATCCCCGTGGGTCGTCTGGGGGAACCGGCAGAGATCGCCCGGATTGCGGTGTTTCTGGCCAGCGACGAGGCGGGGTTCATCACCGGATCGACGATTTCGGCCAATGGTGGGCAGTTCGTGGTGTGATCGTGCCGGGAAACCGGCCTGGCCTGTTTGAGGTTCCAAGGTGACGCGGCAGCGGGCGACGTGGATCGGGTTTTCTGCGGTGCTGATGTGGGCGCTGCTGGCGCTGTTGACCATCGGTACGGCACCGGTGCCGCCTTTGCAGTTGAATGCCATCTGTTTTGCCATCGGCGGTGCCATCGGTCTGGTCTGGATGGCGCGCGGGTCAGGATTGATGGTGCTGCGCGGCGTCAGTTGGAAAGTCTATGCCTTTGGGACCTTGGGGCTTTTTGGCTATCACTTTCTTTATTTCACGGCGTTTCGCTGGGGGCCGAATGCCGCGACGGGCCTGATAGCCTATTTGTGGCCGCTGTTCATCGTGCTGTTTTCGGGGCTGTTGCCGGGCGAGCGACTGACGACGCGCCATGTCTTGGGGGCGCTGTTGGCCTTTGGCGGCGCGTCGGTCCTTGTGGTCAAGGCGGGGGCGGCGGGCGTTTCGATGCCGGCCTTGGCGCTTGCTTTGCTGTGTGCACTGACATGGTCGGGATATTCGGTCGCGTCACGCTGGTTGGGCGCAGTGCCGACCGAATCGGTGACGGTATTCTGTCTGGCCACGGCGGCTTTGTCTGCCGTGGCACATGTCGCGCTGGAGGCGACGATATGGCCGAATCACGCAGTGGGCTGGTTATCTGTTCTGGCCTTGGGGGTCGGGCCCGTCGGTTTGGCGTTTTTCACCTGGGATATCGGGATGAAGCGGGGAAATATCCAGATGCTGGGCGTTGCATCCTATGCCGCACCGCTGCTGTCCACCTTGGTGCTGATCATGGCAGGCCGGGCCGAGGCCACGCCATTTCTGCTTGTGGCGACCGTGATGATCACTGGCGGGGCGGCACTGGCCGCCCGCGCCAGCCTTGGGTCAGACTAGGCGCCCTGCAAGCGCGAGATCTGCTCCTTGATCCTGAGTTTTTGCTTTTTCATTTCGGCGATTTCCAGGTCGTCGGCGGCGGGCGCACGTTGCGCCTGTTCGACGGCCGATGAGAGGTGTTGGTGTTTCCGCTTAAGTTCCGCGATGTGCGAAGCTACGGTCATATGTATCCTCCTATGCCTGTTAAAGTAAGATCAGTGCACCACGTTTCACGGCCGATGTCACGAAATCTTCACGAACAGTCTTAACAGGCGGTTAAAGCGCGCCGAATTCGGCGGAAAGATCGGCGAGTTCGCGCAGGACGGCCTGCGCTTTTGGCGTGTAGGATTCGCGGTCGCCGTCATGGGCCGGGCCGTGGTGCAGGACAAACGGGGCAAGCAGGCGAAAGGCGGCGCGGCCGGTCTTGCGGGCGCGGAGCAGGATTCGCAGCGCCGGTCGACCGTCGCGGGGGGCGAGAGGCAGGACGGAGGCGGAGCCGAGGGCGGGCGGCAGGGCAGACAGGATTTCGGGCAGGCTGTCGGCGCCGGCGATCAGGGTCAGCCAGCCACCCGGCGACAGGCGGCGCGACGCGGCCCCGATCCAGGCGGCGATGGCGGTTTCAGCCCGCACAGACGTGTCGCGGGCGACGAGGGGCGAGGGTGAGCCTGCGCGCGGATAGTAGGGTGGGTTGGCAATGACGTGATCAAAGCCCCGTTTCAACATGGCAGGCATGTCGGTCAGATCGCCGGTTTCCACATGAAAGGCGATGGCGTTTTGTGCGGCATTGCGGCGGGCGAGGTTGGCATAGGCGGGTTGAAGTTCCAGTCCGAAAAGCTGCAAGTCCGGTACACGCAGGCCAAGACACAGCGCGGCGGCACCTGCCCCGCAACCGAGGTCGAGAACAGACTGGCCCGGTCGGGCCGGGCACGCTGCGGCCAGCAGAACCGGGTCGGTGGCCGCGCGGTAACCTTTCAGTGGCTGCCAAAGATGCAGGCGGCCACATAGAAAGGCGTCATGGGACAGTTCGTCAGGGCCAAAGATCATGTCGGGCAGGTGTCATGTCGGGCAGGTGTCATGTCGGGCAGGTGTCTGGCGGAAAATCGTTGTCGATCAGGACAGCGCGGGCCATGAAGTGATCGCGATCGCCCACCATCAGTCGGCGCGGCAGCAGGAAGGAGGAGCCTTCCAGGATGCTCGTGTGGACGTCCAACTCAAACGCCGCTATACCCTCGCCCGCGAGAAGGGCTTGGGCGAAAGCGATCAGGGTCGGGTCATTGGTGCGCAAAAGAAGCTTCATGGCTGTGATCTAGGGGCCTTGGCCGGTCATGTCGAGACTTGGTGGGATGGAATTGGAATGGGTGTGATCGAGACCGCGACAAAGCCGCTGGACCAGCTGGCCGAGATGCTGGGCGCAGATATGGCGGCGGTGAACGTGCAGATCAGGGCGCGGATGGCAAGCGAACACGCACCGCGCATTCCAGAGGTGACGGCGCATCTGGTCGAGGCCGGGGGCAAGCGACTGCGGCCGATCCTGACCTTGGCCGCAGCACGGCTGTGTGGCTATGACGGGCCCTATCATGTGCATCTGGCGGCGACGGTGGAATTCATTCACACCGCCACGCTGCTGCATGACGATGTCGTGGATGAAAGTGCGCGGCGTCGTGGCCGGCCTACGGCGAATTTGCTTTGGGACAACAAGTCGTCGGTGCTGGTGGGGGATTATCTGTTTGCCCGTGCGTTTCAGTTGATGATCGAGGCGGGCTCGATGCGGGTGCTGGACATTCTGGCCAATGCCAGCGCCGTGATTGCCGAGGGAGAGGTGTTGCAACTGACTGCGGCGCAGGACCTTGCAACGACCGAGGCGGTCTATCTGCAGGTGGTGCGGGGCAAGACGGCGGCGCTGTTCTCGGCCGCCTGTGAGGTGGGCGGCGTCGTGGCCGGGGCGAGCGACGTGGTGACGCGGGCGCTGTTTGACTATGGCGATGCGCTGGGGATTGCGTTTCAGATCGCCGACGACTTGCTGGATTATGGCGGGTCGGCGGCGGTGATCGGCAAGAACACCGGCGATGATTTCCGCGAGCGCAAGTTGACGCTGCCGGTGATCAAGGCGGTGGCCTTGGCCTCGGCGCAAGAGTGGGCGTTCTGGGTGCGGGTGATCGAAAAGGGTCAGCAGCAGGAGGGCGATCTGGGGCGGGCTGTGGAACTGATGCGGCAGCATGGGGCGATGGAGGCCGCGCGGGCGGATGCCTTTGCCTGGGCTGCGCGGGCGCGGGCGGCCTTGGACGCCGTGCCGGATCACCCGTTGCGCGCGGTTCTGGCGGATCTGGCGGATTATGTGGTGTCGCGCCTGACCTGATCCATTTCATACTGGTCCAAATACTCTCTTTTTGGGGTGCTGTTGCAAAGATGAGTATTTAGACCAGTATGAAATGGATCACGTCAGGATCGTGGATTGAACCCACCAGCTTGGTTGGGATCTGCGCAGGGCCCGCGCTGCGGCCTCGGCCTGCTGCGCGGTGTCGAACAGGCCGAAGCAGGTGGCACCCGAGCCCGACATTCGGGCAAGTCGGCAG
>JBAXXO010000166.1:0-7367 GCA_037127855.1 Alphaproteobacteria bacterium | reverse complement strand
GTAGACGCTTGGGGCAGGGGCTTGCAAGCGGCTGTGCGGGGCGGCAAAGCGGTGCTGGGCGGTGATCATGGGGAACGGGGTGAGGCGATGGGTGGATTTCTGACGACACATGTGCTGGATACGGCGCGGGGGATGCCGGCGGCGGGCATCAGGATCGTTCTGTACCGGTTAAGCGGGAACAGTCACGAAAAGATCGCCGAGGCGGTCACGAATGCCGATGGCCGCACGGATCTGCCGATGCTTGAGGGCAAGGGCTTTGCCGTCGGGAAGTATGAGTTGGTGTTTTGTGCCGGTGACTATCTGCGGGCGACGGGGCAAGCGGTTGGTGAGGTGCTGTTCTTGGACGAGATCCCGATCCGCTTTGGTATGACGCAGGATGCCGCACATTATCATGTGCCGCTATTGCTGTCAGCCTTTGGCTATTCGACCTATCGCGGCAGTTAGGCTTGGGTGATGAAACAGCAGGGATGCGGAAATGGGCGCGTGATGTCGGGCCACAGCTTGCATTGGTCAGACTTTCCAGCAAGATGAGGTGACCCTTTGGCTGAATGACCCTGATGGCTTTGCTTGACCTTCCCAATGGCTATTATGACCTGCCCAAGGGCAAGCTGGCCAATGTTGTGACCTGTCTGGAGATGCGGGCCGCCCCGGATCGTGCGTTGCGGGACTTGCCGCAGGATGTGGACCTGATCCGTGTCGATGGCGCGGATCTGGCGGGATACCGGCAGGTGTTTGCGGCGGTGGGCAGCGATCTGTTGTGGTTTTCGCGCATGTTGATGACCGATGACAGGCTGGCCAGCGTTTTGAACCATCCGCAGGTTGACAGTTTTGTGCTGTGGCGCGCGGCGCAGGCGATCGGTTTGCTGGAGTTGAACTTTGACCATCCGACGGATTGCGAACTGGCCTTTTTCGGGCTGGTGCCGCGGATGGTCGGGCATGGCATGGGCCGGGCGCTGATGGATGAGGCGTTGCGGCGGGCCTGGGCGCGGCCCATCACACGGCTTTGGGTGCATACTTGTACCTTTGACAGCCCGCAGGCGCTGCCGTTCTACATCCGTTCAGGCTTTGTGGTCTATCAGCGGATGGTGGAAATTCACGATGACCCAAGACTGCTGGGCAAGCTGTCCCTTGATGCAGCGCCGCAGGTGCCTATCCTGTGACAAAGGGGGGATGAGCCATGTATGATTGGGTGGTGCTGTGGGACTGGGTGCAGATCGCCGCCCGCTGGGTGCATGTGGTGGTGGCGATTGCGTGGATCGGATCCAGCTTTTACTTTATCGCGCTGGACCTTGGCCTGCAAAAAGTGCCACATCTGCCGCCCGGTGCCACGGGCGAGGAGTGGCAGGTGCATGGCGGCGGTTTCTACCATATCCAGAAATACATGGTCGCCCCGGCCCAGATGCCCGCCCATCTGACTTGGTTCAAATGGGAAAGCTATGCCACATGGCTGTCGGGCTTTGCCATGCTGGTGCTGGTCTATTACATGGGGGCCGAGTTCTTCCTGATCGACCCCGCGGTGATG
Organism: Alphaproteobacteria bacterium; assembly: GCA_037127855.1. Taxonomy (GTDB): domain Bacteria; phylum Pseudomonadota; class Alphaproteobacteria; order Rhodobacterales; family Rhodobacteraceae; genus Stagnihabitans. Next base: position 5,845 of record JBAXXO010000166.1, on the reverse strand, counting down.
GACCTGACGGTGGCGCAGGCCATCGCCATCTCGCTGGCGTCGCTGGCCTTTGGCTGGGTGATCTATGACCTGATCTGCAAAAGCCGGTTTGGCGATGACAATACAAGGCTGATGATCGGTCTGTATGTCATTCTTGTGGCCATGTCATGGTTCTACACGCAGGTGTTTTCGGGGCGGGCGGCCATGCTGCATCTGGGCGCCTTTACGGCCTCGGTGATGAGCGGGAATGTGTTTTTCATCATCATGCCAAATCAGCGTGTGGTTGTGGCCGACCTGATCGCGGGGCGCAAACCAGACCCGAAATACGGCAAGATTGCAAAGCAGCGCAGTACGCATAACAACTATCTGACGCTGCCGGTTGTGTTTTTGATGCTGTCAAACCACTATCCCCTGATCTTTGCGACCGAGTATAATTGGATCATTGCCTCGCTGGTGTTCCTGATGGGCGTCACGATCCGCCATTGGTTCAACACCCGCCATGCGCGCAAGGGCAGTCCGCACTGGACATGGTTCGTCACGGGGTTGCTGTTTTTGCTGATTGCATGGCTGTCTACCGCACCGATGCGCCACCGGCCCGAGGTGGCGGCGATGAGCTCTACCAACCTGATCTATGCCGCGGCCCCTGGTTTTGCGGACGTCACCGGCATCATTCAGGGGCGCTGTTCGATGTGCCATGCGCGCGCGCCCGCCTATGACGGCATCGCCTTTGCGCCCAAGGGCGTGGTGCTGGAAACACCGTCCGACATCGTGCATGAGGCGCGGCGCATCTATGAACAGGCGGGGCTGACCCATGCCATGCCGCCAGCCAATCTGACCTATATGGAACAAAGCGAACGCGATGCCATCGTCAGATGGTTTCAAGGTGCCGGGGCAGCCGGACTGGAAGGATAGGGTGGCAGCCCGCCAGCGCGGCGTCAGCCTTCCGAGGGGGGGTACGGCGGAAAGTCGCAAGCGGTGAGGCTGAAGAACCCTTGCAACTTTATCACCAAATCCGCCTGTCCGTCGGTGCTGCGGGCGGTTTCGGCGAGTTTGACGGGCTCATGGCGCAATCTGCCCGCGATGTAGCCAGAACCTGTCTGGCATGTGACGTGAAAATCCTGACTCCCGTGTGCGATCGGCAGCACTTTGTCGCCAAAGACCGATAGGTCGATCTTGTCATGATGGGTGCCAGCAAGGCCGCGAATGCGTCGCCCAGACACAGACGCGGTCAGGGCCTTATCGTCGCCAGCAGGTCAGCCCTTGGCAAAGCGCCACCGGGTTGTCTGATGATAGGCTTGGCCCGGGCGCAGTTCTATCGAGGGGAAGCCTGCATGGTTGGGCGCGTCGGGCCAGTTCTGCGGCTCGATTGCAAGTCCCTCGTACAGGCTGCGACCGGGGCGCTGACCGTTGCGGCCGTCATAGACCTGCACGCCGGCCTCGGTCGTGGCGATGGTCATGGTCACGCCCGAGGCACCCTTGAGCCAGAGCACGTCGCGCAGGGGGCCAGCGTGGTCGGCAAGACAGAAGTTGTGATCATAGCTGTCGGTGCCGGGGATGATCGGGCGCATCTGGCGCAGGTCAAAGATCGTGCCATCTACAGCGGCAATCTGTCCGGTCGGGCAGAAGTCGGGGGTGACAGGCAGATAGTGGTCTGCGGCGATCTGCATCTGGTGGCCGGCCCAGGTGTCGGTCCCGTCAAGGTTCCAGTAGCTGTGGTTGGCGACATTGAACAGGGTCAGGGCGTCGGTGGTGGCAGTGACGTCCAGTTGCAGCCCGTCATCCGTGATGGCAAAGGTGGCGCTGACGGGGCGCCGACCGGGCATGTTGCCCTCGCCCGCGGGCAGGGTCACGGTCAGGGTGACGGCGCTGTCGCTGACATCGGCCACGGTCCAGACCTTGTGCTGTGTGCCGTTTGCGCCAAAGTGCAGCGTATGGCGAGCAGCCTGATTGGCCTCGAACTGAAAGGTCTTGCCGCCGATGGGCGCGCGGGCGCCGTTGAATCGGTTGACAACCGGGGCCACCAATGACCCGTGGTGGCGCATCTTGCCCTCATAGTCGGCAAGGTTGTTCGAGCCAAGGGTCAGGTCATGCGCCACACCGGCCAGACGCACGGATTGCAAGGTGGCACCTTTGGTCAAGATCGCGGCGGTCAGGTCGCCCCTGGTGATCGTGATCTTCTTGACCTCGGTTCCGGTGGCCGTGGTGCCGAATGTTGTGATATTTGTCATGCTGTCCCGCGCGTTCATTGCCGCGATGTGGTGGCGCAAGGGGGCGCGGGGGTCAAGAGGTCAATTGGCCAGACAGGTTTCGATGCCGCTGACAAGCTGTTCCAGCAGTTCCAGATATTGGCCACGGCCAGCGGGCAGGGACGTGAACTCGATGTCCTGGGCGGGCCCGGTCCGGATGGCCAGCCCCTTGGTCAGGGTGGCGATGAATTTAGGGTCGCGGCCGGCCTCGGGAAAGATGCAGACGGCGCGGCCTTGGGTCATGATCGACTGGACCGCGTTCAGACGGGCGGCCGAGGGGGGCGTGGCATCGCTGAGTGCGATGGCACCCGCCGAGGTCAGACCGAAATGGTCCGCAAAATAGCCCAGCGCATCATGGGTGGTGACGAAGGGTCTGTCACGCAGCGGGGCGAGGCGGGTTTGCCAATCGGTGTCGGCCTGCATCAATCGGGTTTGCGCCTGTGTGGCGTTTGCGCGATAGGTGACGGCATTGGTGGGGTCGCGCGCTGCGAGAGTTTCGGCAATCGTGCCGAGCCACGCCGCGCCATTGACGGGGTCCAGCCAGGCATGCGGGTCGATGCCACCATCCGCAAAGGCGCGGGTCTGACCCGAGGCGTGCAACAAGGCCGTGACCTGCGCCTGCGGGGTCAGGTTGGTCAGCGCGTCAGCCAAGGCCGGCATCAGTTCGGGCCCGATCCAGAACACCAGATCGGCATGTGCCAACAGTTGCGCCTGCGAGGGCCGCAGTTGAAAGTCGTGCGGGTCGCCGCCCTTGGGCAACAGCGCCGTGGCAGTGCCCAGATCGCCCATCACATCCATCACAAGCGACTGGACGGGTCCGAAATCGGTGATCACGCGGGGCACTTCGGCCAGCGCAGGGTCAGCCAGCAGACACAGCAGCAGCGCATAAAGGGGAGATTTGCGCATGACAGGCCCTTTCTTTTGCCTAAGTCTGACGTTAAGTTGTTACACTATAACATGTCAACGGTGATGTTATAGTATAACAGGACAGGTCATGCCCCACGATCACAGCGCCTTTTCCCCGCATGACCATGACGCCTGCACGACACGAGCCATGGCGCTGGCTGAGGCACGTTTGTCGGCCAGTGGACAGCGGCTGACACCGGTCCGCCGTCGGACCTTGCAGATATTGTTGGACAGCACGCGGGCCTTGGGGGCCTATGAGGTGCTGGAGCGGCTGGTGGCCGAGGGGTTTGCCAATCAACCCCCTGTCGCCTATCGCGCGCTGGATTTTCTTGAGGATCAGGGTCTGATCCACCGCATCCGCCGCCTGAACGCCTTTACCGCCTGCATGCATGCAGGCGAGGCGCATGCGCCGGTTTTTCTGATCTGTCGCGGTTGTCACGCGGTGGCCGAGGCGCCGGCTGTCGAGGTCACCGCCGCCCTGACCGCCGCCGCATCGCGGCTGCATTTCACGGTCGAGCGCAGCACGATCGAGACGCTGGGTCTGTGCCCGGCCTGCCATGACAGGCCGCAGGCGGCAGCATGAGGTTGATTTCGGCGGACGACATCTCGGTCACGCTGGGGGGGGCTGCGGTGGTGTCGCATGTCTCATTCATCATGGATGCGGGCGAGATCGTCACGATACTGGGGCCGAATGGCTCGGGCAAATCGACGTTGCTGCGGGCGCTGTTGGGGATGTTGCCGGTGTCGCAGGGCGTGGTGACGCGGCTGGCGGGGTTGAAACTGGGCTACGTGCCGCAGCGGATGGCGGTTGATCACAGCATGCCGATCACCGTGCGGCGATTCCTGTCTTTGCCACTGCGCGTGGATGACGCGGCAGCCGCAGCCGCCTTGGTGCGGGTGGGCATGGCGGGGCTTGGACCGCGCCAGATGGCAGATCTGTCGGGCGGCCAGTTTCAGCGGGTGTTGCTGGCACGGGCCTTGCTGGGGGCGCCGCAGTTGCTGGTGCTGGACGAGCCGACCCAGGGCTTGGACCAACCCGGCGAGGCGGCGTTTTACCGGCTGATCGAAGAGGTGCGGCACGACACGGGGGCGGGCGTGCTGATGGTCAGCCATGATCTGCATGTGGTCATGGCGGCGTCGGACAGGGTGATCTGCCTGAACCACCACATCTGTTGCGAGGGCACGCCGCGCGTCGTGTCCAACGCGCCCGAATACCGGGCCCTGTTCGGTCTGGGGACGCAAGGGGCGCTGGCACTGTATCAGCACAGCCATGATCACAGCCATGATCACACCAATGCAAGCGATCATGGGCACAGTCACGGGCACAGCGGCGGGGCCGGTGACGGTGCCAAGCACAGCGGGCATGATCATGCTTGATGATTTTCTGACGCGGGCGGCTTTGGCGGGGGTGGGTCTGTCCTTGGCGACCGGGCCTTTGGGCAGTTTCGTGGTGTGGCGGCGGATGGCCTATTTCGGTGATGCGACGGCGCATGCCGCGATCTTGGGCGTGGCCTTGGCGCTGGCCTTTGATCTGCCGGTGGGCTTTGGCACCTTGGCGGTGGCATTGATCATGGCGGCCACGGTGTCCACGATGGCGGCACGGGGCTGGGCGATGGACACCACGCTGGGGGTGATGGCGCATTCGGCGCTCGCCTTGGGGCTGGTGGCGGTCAGCTTTGTGCCGGGGGCGCGCTCGGACCTGTCATCCTATCTGTTTGGCGACATACTGGCGGTCAGTCGCGGGGATCTGGGTTTTGTCTGGGGTGGGGCGGTCGTGGTCTTGGCGCTGTTGGTCTGGCGCTGGAATGGTCTTTTGACCGCGACACTGAACGAGGATCTGGCCCATGCCAGCGGCGTGAACCCCGGACGCGAGCGGCTGATCCTGACGCTGGCCCTGGCGGTGGTGGTGGCGGTGGCGTTGAAGGTGGTGGGGGCCTTGCTGATCGCCGCGATGCTGATCATCCCGGCCGCAGCCGCCCGCGCGCTGTCACGCACGCCCGAGGCGATGGCTGCCTTTGCGGTGGTTCTGGGTGCTGCGGCCAGCCTGTTGGGCCTTGCCCTGTCGCTTTGGCAGGATACGCCTGCGGGACCGTCCATCGTGACGGCGGCCTGCGCGATCTTTGCGATCAGTGCGCTGACAGGGCGGGCGCTGCGCCGCTGATGCGGATGTATTCAAGACCGGTGATGGGCCCGGGAAAATGGCAGGCGACGCCGCCAGTCAATACCGGCAGGTCGGAGGCGCAGCGGGCTTCGGCGCGGAAGCAGCGGGTGCGAAAGACGCAGCCCGAGGGCGGATTCATGGGCGAGGGCAATTCGCCGTCAAGCGGGATCATCACCTTGGCACGCTCGGCTGCGGGGTCGGGGATGGGCACGGCGGACAGCAGGGCCTGTGTGTAGGGGTGCTGGGGTTCGGTGAACAGGGCGCGCTTGGCGCGCGCCTCCATCACGCGGCCCAGATACATCACCACCACGTGATCAGACACGTGTTTGACCACCGACAGGTCGTGGGCGATGAAGATCATCGTCAAACCCAGTTCGCGCTGCAAGCGGGCCAGCAGGTTGATGACCTGCGCCTGAATCGAGACATCGAGAGCCGAGACCGGTTCGTCGCAGATCAGCAGTTTCGGTTCGACGATCAGCGCACGGGCGATGCCGATGCGTTGGCATTGGCCACCGGAAAACTCGTGCGGATAGCGGTTGATCTGGTTGGGCAG
>JBAXXO010000165.1:0-7469 GCA_037127855.1 Alphaproteobacteria bacterium | reverse complement strand
CTCCGGTGCATGCCATGGTGCCATGCGTCGACGAAAAGTCGCACATTCAGGCACTTGACCGCACACAACCCCTGTTGCCGATGCGTCCCGGTCAGGCCGAGCGGCGCACCCATGATTAAAGCGGTTTGCGTTTGTCACGCAAACCGCTCGACGCGCCATGGACCCACACCGCTCTTCGCGGCCCTCGGCATCGCCACGGGCAGCTTCGTCGGTCACTGTTAACGAATTGGCCACCGGCGGCTTTGTCACCGACCAACGCAATGTCGTCCTCAACGGCGGCACAGGCACCGGAAAGACCCACATGGGGATCGCCATCGCCCGTGCCCTCATCCGCGGCGGCACCCGTGGCCGCTTCTTCAACGTGGTCGATCTGATGAAAGCAAGCGGTGCCTGACCCTGTCGGGTTTTCATTTTGACGGCTTCTGGAAGGCCCAAGGCATGAGGCCGTCGATGCGCGTCGGGGGGTGGCTGTTGGCGATGGCGGTGAGGGTTGTGCGCAGGTAGGCGAAGGGGTCGATGGTGTTTGGCTTGCAGGTTTCGATCAGGGATGCCATGCGCGCCCAAATGCGGCCGCCCTCGTCATGACCCGTTGCCCGGCAGGGTTTTGGCACGGCCAAGAACCCGAAAGGGGGCGAAGAGTGCGTTTTTGCGATTGAGCGTTATGGGTCTGATGGTGTCTTCAACCGGGTTGGTGTTCATCTCGACGCGGCCATCGGTCAGGAGGATTTGCAGCCCGTGCCAGTGGCGGTGGATATACCGGAGCCTCTCGCCCAAGCGGGAATTGGCGGAGATGCGGCTGCGCTGTTGGGTCCGCCAAAGGCGGAAGTCGGCGATCAGCGGCGCCGACGCAACGCGCAACATTCCCTGTGGCTTGCCTGTCTTGGACTGCACTCAATCTGAATCAGATTGAGTGCAACCCGCTCTGGCCAGGCATTCATCGGGTGAACTGCCCCGGACTTTGGCTTCAATCCTGTACAGATGAGCGAAGCGGCGCGGGCCCTCGGCGGCGATCTCGGAAGCATCCCTTTGATAGATATCATGCCGTTTGCGCCGGGAATGTGCCCAGCAGCAAGCCTGCCTCAGCGGCGCACCAGCCACGCGCTTTGGTTCTGCCAAGGGGCCGTAGCCGGTACTTCCGTTCGTCGGGCAAACAGTCCCCTGGACTGTTTGCTGACCCTCCTCACCCTGCACGATGCCCTTGAAGCCGGTCAGGATATCCATGGCATGGTGGCCATGGCACCCGGGCGCAGGCTGCGCCACCTGGCCGAATGCGTCATCGGCCTCTTCAAAACCGAGGTCATCAACCAGATCGGCCCATGAAAATCGGTGCGACAGGTCGAGTGGGAAACGTTGAAATGGATCGATTGGTATAACAACCGCCGTCTCCTTGGCCCCATCGGATACATCCCACCCGCAGAAGCAGAGGAGGCGTTCTATGCAAACCTGAACAAACTCGATATGGTCGCCTTGTTCTTGAACAAATCACCCTCCGGTAAACCCGGGGCAGTTCACGACCACAAGCGCCGTCTTCTGCTTCGCCCGCCACCGCTTGATGCTGTCTACCATCTTCAAGCTAATCGCCACCTTCTGCAATGTAGTACGAGCAGACCTTCAGTGGGTCGATGCATGTGGTGAGGTCGGCACCCCTGACAAAGGCCGGGTGGTTACCGATTTTCCAGCAGTACTGCAAGGATTGCCCGAGCCGCGTCAGGACAGATGTGCGACCTGCCGCTGCGCATAACGCTGCCAACTCTGCACGTTCACGATCTTGCCAACCAGACCCAGTCGAGGCACCAGGATGGCGGGGTCGGCCCCGGCAAGATCCTTCAGCGAGGCGATCCCACATTTCTGCAGCATCCAGATCAGCCCAGGCCCAGCCCCCGGCAATGACGACAAATCGTTGCGGGGGCCGGTCGGTCGGGCCTGCTGCAGCGCCGCGACAAGTCTGTCTTGACCCGATGCCAGATCGACTTCCATGCCAAACTGATCTGGTGCCAGCAGGCCCTGCGAACCCTCGGTCACCGCAGGCATCAACACGCGTTCGATAGCAGTTTCAGCGCCCGGCTGCGCCTTCGCAGCTTCGTCATGCTGGGACACACGCATCATCGTCGATAGCGTCAGGGGCAGATCCGAGGCCCCGACCGCCAATGCGCACTCAGCTTGCCGCGCGGCATCATCGCATTCGTCATCACAACCCGCGAGATTCGAATCGCCATCACCCTGCACCCGACCTTGATCGTCTGGGCCCTGCCCATGCTCACCACCCAGCCCGGCCACTTCATGCAACGCGGGCCCGATGAATTGCGGCGCTAAGGGCGCGACTTGCCCAAGGGTTGGTGCTGGCCCAAAAAGCGGCAAGGGTGGCCCAAAGAACACGCCCAAGGGCTGCTGCGCGCCTGATGCGTCGGGGCGGACTGCGTTTGGTGGCTGCATGACCGTGACAAAATTCTCCTGAGGGCAATGGTCGATCAGGCCCGGCGCCATGCCCTGCGAGGGGCCAACCTGACCGCCCTGTGCCCACAATTCGATCAACCCCGCATCCATTGCCGCGGCCAGACGCGCCTCCTGCACACGGCGGTGCAAGTCCGCCAGCCGTTTCGCCTTGCGCAACCGACGCGGCCGGTCAGCGTATGTGCCCTGCGCGGCCCGAGGCTGAACATCGATCGCCACCTTCGGGTCTTGTTGTTGTCGCTTTGCCATGCGCGCATTGCGAATCGCGATCAACTCGGCTTGGGCTGCCTGACGAAGCTGTTGTGCCAATTTGGCCAAGTCCTCTTGCGGCATCATTCATCGCCCCCGCCGAACCAAGGTCTTTCGACCACAATTTCCGAAATACGACTTGTCATTCCGCCAGCCATACACCTGTCCGCCATGCATTTGGTCTCCACGCTTTGTGTCGCGAGGTTAAGCACGGCCACAGTTATTTTAAGGTTAACGGCATCCCCACGGTAATCTGCAAAAAATCAAGAACCCGCAGCCCTATGATGATATCTCATTTGATTTCGTTTCTCTTCCAACTGTTGCGCAGCGCGGCCAAACGAAAAGGGTCCGTCATCCTTTGGCATCCGATGCTGGGCAAAGCCCTTACCCTTTGACGCGATCCAAATACCACCTCCCTCCGCAAAAGGGCCCGGTAACAGGTGAAGATGAAACAAGCGGCACCAAATGACACAGTTGGCGATGGCCCGTTCGAGTTTCGCGATTCCAGCTACAGTTCACCACCTGACGGATGATTCTGCTTGTCTTCCCGGTGTGCTATTCCGACGGCATGAGATGCGATGACATTTGCCCATAACTTAGCCCCGCTGACCGTGAGCAGCTTCAAGCCCTGCTGCGCAACCGGAATGCGCCGCGCAAGGTCGTTTGGCGGGCCGAGATCGTTCGGGCGACGGCAGATGGCCGTGGCACCAACGACATCACACGACGCGCCGAGACGTCCAGGCCCACCGTCTGGCGCTGGCAAGAGCGCTATCTTGACGAAGGCGTGGCCCGGCTTCGTCGCGACAGGACACGGCCTTCGCCTGTGCCGCCGCTGCCCCGGGAAACGCGCCTGAAAGTCATCGCCAAGACGGTGAAGAAGACACCTGCCAATGCCACCCATTGGAGCCGCTCCACGATGGCAGAGATTATGGGGATTTCACCGTCGCGCGTGGGTCGCATCTGGGTGCAAGCCGGTCCGAAGCCGCACCTGACGCATGGCTTCAAGGCTTCGAACGACCCGATGTTCGAGGAGAAAGTCACCAAGATCGTCGGGCTTTGCCTCGCCCCGCCGAAGCGGGCGGCGGTGCTTTGCATTGACGAAACATCGCAAATTCAGGCCGTTGACCACACCCAGCCGGGACTGCCGCCAAAGAAGAGTCGCGCCGCCACGATGACCCACGATGACCAGCGCCACGGCACGACCACGCTGTTTGCAGCCCTCGATGTAAAGTCCGGCACCAGCGTCAACGATCTGGAAGCCGCCATCCACGACGACCTCGGACGGCCCATCACAAAACCGAAGCCGTTTACCGGGACCAAAACTGCCCAAGATCCTCAACCGTGAACGACGCGCACTGGACAAACTCGATGAAATCACAGGACACGGGTAGCAAGCGTCAGATTCAGAAGAGTATGGGGTTGGCCTGCGCCGCGCGCGGACTGGGTCTTGCAGTCCTTGACCGGGTTGACCGGTAAGTATTTCTGATGCTTGCCGAAAGTCTGGTCGACGCGCTGGCCGAGCAGCAAGGCCTCGGGGCTACATCATCAGCGGACCTTGCTGTGGCCAAGGCCGACTGGCGGCGGCGATTCGATGTCGGAGCGCGCCGCAGCGCGGCCGGCTTCTGACCAGCGACTTGTCGCGTCAGATATTGGCGGCGACCTTGGCGCATCGCGAGGTGACGCCACGACTGACACCGCCGTCGCGGACGCACTCACCCAACCCGAATGCCAGAACGTCGCGATGCAGCGCCCCATCCGTCAGAACAGCAATGCCGAGGCCGGCTTCATGGACGAGAGGCGCTTGAATGCGACCCATCTCTGCAAGACCGGCCACGGCGCAGGTCCTGTGCGGATGGCACACCGCGCAGGGCTGGTCGTTCAGGATGATCTCAGCCGGGCTTGATCGGCGCGCGGCGTATTGGAGATGGTTCACCATCATTCCTTGGGGTCGACACGGCGATTGAGGCTGGACACGATCTATGGTCTTGACGGCGCATGTGCCCCGGCATCGCGGTATTCCACCATCGACGGCCGAACGACCCCGCAGACGGGCTATGCCCTGTCGCGCAAACACCGCAAACGGATCACGCCGGCCTGGGGCTTGGCCCGAGACCACCCGGGGTCGGGCGCTGACCGTGGGTCCTGGCATCGACAGGATGCAGTCGCGCTTCATCCTGACCATGGTGGCCAACGTCCTTACCCGACAGCCCAGCTCGCGCACAACCTGAGGCTGAAACCTGACACAGGGCGGCACAGCGACGCGGACGGCCCCAAACCAAGGGCCGCTGCGCCGCAAGGGCGAAAACCGTTCCGAAGGGGTGACGTCTCCAGCCACCTGCCGGTCCCCGTGCCCGGCGATTTGCCTGCAGTATTGGACTGGGCACGCGAAGACCCCCACCGACTCGGTGACATTAAGGCAGTTTGGCCGAATTCGGCTAACTTCAAATTAACCTTCTTCGCCGACGGTCCGATCATACCGCAAGAACCGGCGCAGATTGGGAACACAGCGTGATCGCAAGCAAAACAGATCCAGATCAGGCGCGGCATTTCGGGGCCGCAACGCGCGACCGCCGGCTGCACGATCCGCAGCGCCCCAGCCCTCAAGCCAAAGGAGGCCCCCTATGCGAGAATACGATCTGATTGCGGTGTTAGAGGGTCGGCATCCCTTTGCCCCCGCACCCAACCTGCAGATGCCCGAACTGCAAACGATCATCCAGAACGGCCTGACCGCAGTCTTGTCCGCCATCCCCCGGCCACCTTTGCGGCCCGCACCAAGTGTTGCACAGCAATTGCAGAACGGGGCTAGGCAACTGGCCTTGCAGACGGCCTGCATGGATATGGCACCCCTGCTGCCAGTGCGGCTCGACACTGCGGTGACCCTTGCTGGGGCTAAACGGCTCTTGATGGCCAATCAACCCTTTCTCGACCAGCTTTTGACACGCTACGCTGGACTGGCGCAGGTTCAGATTATGGCCAGCTGGCAAGACGCCGGCTTACCGACCCGGTTTGCCAATGAGGCCGCTCGGACGGACCCGCGCGCCCAATCCTTGCCATGGTCCCCAGATCCGACTGCGGCCACACGGACCTCGGCCAAACAACAGGTGTCGCAGCAGATTTCAAGCATGATCTCGGCACGGCTTGCCACGGTCGTGACGCAGATTGCCCCGCTGGCTTTGACGCCTGGGTTGGTATGGAGCGGCATTGTCCTCGTCCCGTTGCAGCGGCTTCGGGACTTGACCCGTGCCCTCGACCAGGTTTCCGCCCTATGGCCCGAGGGGTTGCAGATACGCCAGATCGGCCCAGATCCCGTCACCGCCTTTGCCACAATCGACGTGGTGCAGGTCACAGCATGCCAGATTGAAACCGCCTTGAAGGCGTTCTGGCTACACCCCGCCGCCGATCACGGGCAACTGGCGGCCGCACGACGGCGCAGGCTTGATGAGGCGAGCCGACTGCACAATCCGGCCCTGCGGGCCGCAATCAGCCACCAGGCCGAGATTCTGACCGCCGCCGCCCGCCTGAACCTGCCCAATCACGGCTTTGCCCTGTGCCGCATCCGGACCGATCATAACACCCGCGTGCAACCGCCTGACCGTGCCGTGGCATGACCCATGGCAAGGCCCGACCGATGACACAGCCGCCGTCACGCTGCCCCCGATCCGCCCAAGGCGTGCCGCCCCATCCCGAAAACCCGTTCCCATCTGACTTCATCCAAAGGGTAAGCCCATGACCGCCATTGCCGCAACGATCAACCCTGCAACACCCGCCAAATCGCCCGCCCCTGGCAGCCATTTCGGCACCGATGCCGTTTACAAGGGCTATGATCTGATGGTGCGACGGTTCGCCACCCATATCATCCGCGAACCCCGCGTCAGCAATGCGGTCCGCGCCGATCTTGTCCGCGCCATCAGCAGCCCCGCGGTGACTTTTGCGGCTTCGGCCTCGGATGGCGCCATCTTGCTGACATGCCCAGACGGGTTGCCAGCCCCGCTGATCCCGCTGGCCGAAGCCTTGGCGCAAGACAGCACCGCCGCGGCCAATATCGGCCAAAAGCTGGATCTGCTTGATCAGAAACTTGCAACCATCCTGCAAGACCAAGGCATGATCGAGCGGATTTCGGATCGGCTGGAACTGCTGGAACATGCACTGCGGGACCGACCAGACCCGGCTTTGCTGACCGAATCGACTCGCGCACTGGACCTTCGGCTGGACCAGTTGGGCGAAAGGCTCGCAGCGGTCAGTCAGGCCGTCACCCAGATCCCCGTCCCTCCCACGCTGGATCTGGGCCCGCTGGAACACAGCCTGTCACAAACCGAGGCGCGGCTGCTGACCGCCATGACGCCCCCCACAGACCTGTCTGCGGTGCTGTCGGCGGTCGATCAACTGTCGGCCCAGATTGCCAACATCCCCCAGGCCGAGGCCAAGTTGGCCCAAGTGGAAACGCAGCTGGACGCATTGGCCAACCGCCCGGTGCCAACACCCGACATGACGGCCCATGAACAGGCCCTAACCCTGTCCAGTTCCGCTCTCGCCCTGACTGTCACGCGTCTGGATCAGGCCTTGGACCGCCTGCCCGACGCGCAAACCTTGTCCCACCAGGCAGACAGCCTTGCCACATTGATCGCCCGGATCGACGACACCCCGGCAGAGATTGAACGTCGCTTGGCACCGCGTGTCGATATGACCGAGATGACCGAGCGCGTCACGCAGTTGGACCATGTGCTGCGCGAACAGACCGAACAGACCGAACAGACTGCGGCCAGTCATGC
>JBAXXO010000164.1:0-7500 GCA_037127855.1 Alphaproteobacteria bacterium | reverse complement strand
ATCGATGGGTTCTGAGCCGAGCGCAACCAAACGGAGAAGTTGCATGACCTGCGGCAACTTAGTCATTCCTTTAGGAATTTCGCAGTTGATGAGTAAGGGGCAACCCGGCATCAGTCAGGCGCAAGCCCAGTGATTCGCACTTAACAGTTGCTTCTGGGCCCAGGAAAACAGATCATGGAACAGGATGATGCCAACCGAAAAGAATATAGGATAGCCCAGCATAGGATAGCCCAACATGGCAAGGATCGCCCTTGTGGACGATGACCGAAACATCTTGACCTCGGTGTCGATGACTTTGGAAGCTGAAGGGTTCGAGGTCGAAACATTTAATGACGGCCAATCTGCCCTTGACGCGTTTAGCCGCCGTATGCCCGATTTGGTCGTGCTGGACATAAAGATGCCGCGCATGGATGGCATGGAATTGTTGCAGCGACTGCGCCTGAAAACCTCGATACCGGTCATTTTCCTGACGTCGAAAGATGACGAGATCGACGAGGTGCTTGGCCTGCGGATGGGGGCCGACGACTATGTCAAGAAGCCATTCAGCCAGCGCCTGCTTGTGGAGCGCATCCGCGCGCTGCTTCGCCGTCAGGAAGCGATTTCGACCGGCGAAGTGGCCTTGACCGAAGAAACCAGGATGATGGTACGCGGCAATTTGAGCATGGACCCACTGCGCCATGCGGTGTTGTGGAAGGGGCAGGAATTGTCGCTGACGGCAACGGAGTTCATGTTGCTTCAGGCGCTTGCCCAGCGTCCGGGCTTTGTCAAAAGCCGCGATCAGCTCATGGATGTCGCCTACGACAATCAAGTCTATGTCGACGACCGTACAATTGACAGCCACATCAAGCGTGTGCGAAAAAAGATGCGGGCGGTCGATGATAGCTTTTCTGCCATCGAAACGCTATATGGCATTGGCTATCGTTACAACGACGAATGACCACAGTTCCCCAGATCAGTTTGGCGCAGAAGCGGAACCAGAAATCTGGTGACGTCTTGCTGGGCGAGGATTGGGTCTTACCCGCCAGCATGGCAGAGTCCAGCCTGCGCGACGGCCGCAAGCGCCGGTCTTCGGTTTTGGTTAACCATTCGCCCCTTGCTCGCAAGATCATCATCTTCAACCTGATGGCCTTGGTCATTCTGGTTGCTGGCGTCCTGATGATGAATCCATTCCGAGACAGTCTGGTGCAACAGCGCGAGAATGGCATGGTGCGCGAGGTGCAGTTGATCGCGAATGTGTTCGAGGCAGGCTTTCCGGCTGTCGTGCCGATCCAACCGCTCGACAAGGCCACCATGGATCAGCGGCTGCACACCATGAAGCTGAATCCGGGCGCCGAACTGTTTGTGTTCGACGCAAATGGCGGCCTGGTAGGGTCTGTGGTGGGGTCTGAACCCTTGGCCAGCAGCCGTGTCGAACGTCCGACCATCATTACAGATTTCCTGAATGTAATCTGGGGGGGGATTTCCGGAGTCCTGACTGGCGGATCGTCGAACAAGGTCAAAGTCTCTGGGATCGAGCTGGCGCAACACCTGTTTGACAAGGCGCGCGTCGGCGAAACCGTCAAGCACATTGCTCAAGGTGCAGATGGCGGTGCCCAGTTTTCGATCGCGACGCCGATTGTTATCGGTGGCGAGGTGCAAGGCGTTGTGGCCTTTACCTCGGCTGAGGGCGAGATTGACCGTCTGGTTCGCGTTGAGCGTGAGCAGGTATTGCAAATGTTCGTTATCGCCCTGCTGGTGTCCATCGGCCTGTCGCTTCTTCTTGCGTCGACCATTGCCAACCCGCTCTCTGACCTTGCCGCCGCCGCCGAGATTGGCGGCGGGCGCGATGGACAGGCGAGAAATGCCGGCCGCATCCGCATCCCTGACCTGACCGCCCGACCGGACG
Source organism: Alphaproteobacteria bacterium (assembly GCA_037127855.1). Lineage (GTDB taxonomy): Bacteria > Pseudomonadota > Alphaproteobacteria > Rhodobacterales > Rhodobacteraceae > Stagnihabitans. The sequence continues at coordinate 5,615 of JBAXXO010000164.1, read as the reverse complement.
AGATTGGCCGCCTTTCCATCGCCATGCGCGGCATGGTCACCGCCTTGTACGACCGCATCGACGCCAACGAAGAATTCGCGGCCGATGTGAGTCACGAGTTCAAGAACCCTCTGGCTTCGCTGCGGTCGGCGGTGTTCAGCATGCGCTTTGTGAAAAAGCCTGAGCAGCGGGAAAAACTGCTTGATGTCATCGAACATGACGTGCGTCGTCTGGATCGGCTGGTTTCCGATATCTCGAACGCTTCACGACTGGATAGCGAATTGGTCAAGGAAGAGGAAGAGCAGTTCAACCTGCTGAAAACACTTTCCAATCTGACCGAGTACCTCAGGCAACAAACCCGAGAAAAGAATGTGGAATTCATCACCGATTTTCCCGCCGATCCGATCCGCATAAATGGGCTGGAGGCGCGTTTGGCGCAGGTCTTTGTCAACCTGATCATAAACGCCATCTCTTTTTGTGAACCGGGCGATGCGGTGCGCGTATGGGCACGCAAACGCGAAAATCGGGTTCTGATCGTGGTCGAGGATACTGGTCCCGGCATCCCCGAGGCGGCCTTGAGCAAGGTCTTCAAGCGGTTTTATTCCGAGCGGCCTCAAGCGGACTTTGGCAATCATTCCGGACTGGGTCTGGCAATCTCGAAACAGATTGTCGAGGCGCATGGGGGTGTCATCTGGGCCGAGAATATTCGGCCGACTTTGGCTGATGTAACGTCGGAACCGCTGGGCGCCCGGTTTGTGGTGGGTCTGCCGGTGTGACCTGGACAACTCGGATACATGCCTCTTGTGTGGCAGTGTCTGGGCGTGGCGTGCTGATTACGGGGCCGTCTGGCAGCGGCAAGTCAAGGCTGGCGCTGGCCCTTATGGCCTATGGTGCCGAACTGGTGGCAGATGACCAAACCGAACTGACAGTGCAAGGTGACGTGTTGGTGGCGCATTGCCCGGCCCCATTGACGGGCCTGATAGAGGCACGCGGCCTTGGTTTGCTGGTGACCAAGCCTTTGACGCAGGCGCAGGTCGTGCTTGTGATAGACATGGGGGTGGCCGAGACAGACCGTTTGCCACCCAACCGCAAGGTCACAATGTTGGGAACACAGGTCGACCTTGTGCTGGGCCTTGGCAATGATCATCTTCCAGCCGCAGTTCATTGTTATCTGAAAGGGTCCCGTAAGGCCTGATCCATGTGTAGTTCTAATGACTCCCACGAGCATCGCCTTTTCCTGATTACCGGCCCATCGGGTGCTGGTCGGTCAACCGCGTTTCATGCGCTTGAGGATCTGGGATATGAAGTGATCGACAACTTGCCCTTCACCTTGATTCCGCGCCTGATTGATGGCCCGCCGCTCGAGCGACCCATCGCCTTGGGTATTGACGTCCGCAACCGCGACTTCAATGCAAACGCCGTAATCGAGTTGATCGACACCCTGTCCCGTGACCCCCGCGTGACTATGGATGTTCTTTATCTCGACTGTGCCCCCGCGGTTCTGATCAGTCGGTACAGCCAAACTCGCCGCCGCCACCCGCTGACCGAGGCCGCGACCCCTGCCGAGGGCATCGCACGCGAGATCGACATACTCGTGCCGATCAGGGCGCGCGCAAGCCATCTGATCGACACGTCCGAGATGTCACCCCATGACCTGAAGGCCGAGCTGGGCCGAAGGTTCGAACCCGGCAAGGGCCGCCATCTGACAGTTTCCATACAGAGTTTCAGCTATAAGCGCGGCCTGCCGCGCGGACTCGACATGGTGTTCGACTGCCGGTTTTTGACAAATCCTTACTGGCAGCCTGAATTGCGCGATAAGGATGGTCGCGAAACGGCCGTCGCAGCACATATCGAATCAGATCCGAAGTTTGCCGAATTCTTCCAAAGGTTGCAGGGCTTCATCCTGATGCTATTGCCGGCATAGATAGTTGAGGGCAAGGCTTATCTGGCCATTGGTTTTGGATGTACCGGCGGGCAACACAGGTCTGTTGTAGTTGTGGAAAAACTAGCCAAAGTGCTTGCAGAAGCGGGCTGGCAGGTGTCAAAACATCACCGAGAGTTGGAACGCAGGGTGGCCCAATCGGTCATGAACGAGGTCGAGGATATGCGCGCGTGATCGGAATAGTGATTGTCGCACATGGCGGTCTGGCGCGGGAATACGTATCCGCGGTCGAACATGTCGTTGGCCAGCAAACGGATATGCAGGCCATCGCCATCGAGGACGATTGCGACCGCAGCCTGAAACAGGCTGAAATCTGTGCAGCCGCGAACGCAGTGGACCATGGCGGCGGGGTGGTCGTGGTGACAGACCTGTTCGGTGGCTCGCCATCCAACCTGTCGCTGTTGGCCTGTGCCGGGGGGCCCGAACGCAGGATCATTTATGGTGCGAACCTTCCCATGTTGATAAAGCTGACGAAATCGCGCAGCCTGGGCGTCAATGATGCCGTGGCCGCTGCCCTTGAGGCCGGGCGGAAATACATTGACAGCTTTGACCTAGGCTCGGGCGCGTGACGCGGATGACCCTGCCCATCGTTAACGAAAAGGGTCTTCATGCCCGTGCCTCAGCCAAATTCGTCGAGGTCGTCGAGGAGTTTGATGCGACGGCACACGTGATACGTGATGGCATGTCTGTGTCAGGCGACAGCATCATGGGGCTTTTGATGTTGGCAGCCTCGCGCGGAACCACTATTGAAGTTGAAACCAACGGTCCCCAGGCGGCCGAACTTGCGGCCGCGTTGAAGGCGTTGGTGGCTGACCGCTTCGGCGAGGATCGCTGAGGCCCTGCCCGCTAGGAAGGCTGACGTTCGGTGACCGAAGTACAAAAGACCGGCAGGCTGACAAAGCCGATGGTTCCTCACCGAAGGGTCGAGGGAAAGTATGACATGCGCCGCCTGTCCTATGCCGGCACATTCACAAACCCGTTCAAGGTCGCCACGATCCGCGCCATCGAATGGTCGACCGCCAAGCTGAAACTGCTATCGATGATTCGCAGTTTTGAACGCTCTGGCGCACCGATTGGCGTCGCATTCTGGACCAAGGCCATTCGTCATATGGGGATCCAACTCGACACCCCTCCCGAAGAGATTGCGCGTATTCCTGCCACTGGTCCTGTGATCGTCGTCGCCAACCATCCGCATGGTCTGGTCGACGGGATGATCATGGCCGAGATGGTCAGTCGCGTTCGCCCCGATTTCCGAATTCTGACGCGAAGCCTGTTGACTGGAATACCCGAGATCGAAGAATTCATGATACCGGTCCCGTTCCCACACGAAGAGAACGCGCGCGAACTTGGCCTGCAAATGCGCGATCTGACCATGGCGCACCTAAAGAACAACGGTGTGGTGATTTTATTCCCTGCGGGTAAAGTTGCCTGTTCCGAAACTTGGTTTGGCCCTGCAATCGAGGCTGAGTGGAACGTCTTCACCCACAAGATGATCCGCGGCTCGGGTGCCACGATCGTGCCAATCCACTTCATGGGGCAAAACTCTCGTACCTACCAGATCGCCAACAAACTAAGCGCAACTCTCCGGCAGGGGCTGCTGCTTTATGAAATCCGCCGTGCCTTGTTCAGAACGCAACGCCCACATATCGGCGAACCCATTCCTGCATCCGAGATTGACAAATGGCCGGGCAACCCGCGTGGGTTTCTAGCCTGGCTGCGTGACCATACCTTGTCACTGGGCATGTCCGACCAGCCGTAAACATTTGAATTTTAGTAAATTTATGTCTTCGCAGATTAAGCCGATCCTGCTAGGCATTGTGTATCTGGGGGGGTAGATCATGACAATTCGCTGGGGAATCATCGGGGCTGGCAACATCGCCAACAACTTTGCCGACGGTTTGGCGCAGGCATCATCGGGCCAACTGACCGCCATTGCCAGCCGTGACGTGGGGCGGCGCGGCAGTTTCGGCGACAAATATGCCATCCCCGCCGACAAGCGGTATTCCGACCATGTCAGCCTGCTCGCCGACGATCAGATCGATGCCGTTTATATCGCCACCCCCCACCCATGGCATGCTGAGTTGAGCATCGCCGCATTGCGCGCCGGCAAGCATGTGCTGTGCGAAAAACCCGCCGGCATGAACGCCGCCGAGGTCACCGCTGTGACCGAGGTTGCTGCGCAATGCGAATGTTTGTTCATGGAGGCGTTCATGTACCGCCTGCATCCCCAAATTGCCCGCGTTCTCGACATCATCGCGACTGGCGAAATCGGCAGGCCGCAGCATATCAAGACTCATTTTGGTTTTGATGCCCCCTACCGACCGGACTCGCGCCTGTATGATCTGGCGCTGGGCGGCGGCGGCATTCTGGATGTCGGTGGCTATCCGGCCTCGCTGTCGCGCCTGATTGCCGGCGCTGTGCTGGGTCAACCCTTTGCCAATCCGGTCAGCGTCAAGGGCACCGGCACGTTGGCCGCAACTGGCGTCGATGCGGTGGCCTATGGCTTGCTGAGCTTTGCGTCTGGCTTTACGGCGGAAATCGCCGTGGCTGTCGCGCGCAACATGGACAACCGCGCCGTGATCACCGGCAGCCTTGGCACGATCATCATCGACGATCCTTGGGTGCCCGGCCGCAATGTCGGCCCGTCAGATGCCACGATCCACATCACCGTCGGCAAGGACAGCCGCAGCGAAACTTTGCGCGACCCGAAAATGTTGTTTGCCTTCGAGGCCGAGCATGTCTCGCGCGCCATCGCAAACGGCCTGCTGCAAGCCCCCTTTCCTGCGCCCTCGCATGCCGACAGCATCGGCAACAACGAAACGCTGGACAAATGGCGCGCGGAACTGGCCTATCAGACCTTTGCCGAAACTCCGAGCACCAACCGAATCCTGCCCGGCGTGTTACCCACGGGCATGCCGCCGATCCCAAAGGTCGCGCTCGACGGTGTGGCGCAGCCGGTTTCGCAACTGATCATCGGCTGTGACAACCGCAACACCATCGCCGAGGGTGCCATCGTCTGGGATGCGTGGATGGAAGCTGGCGGCAACGCGTTTGATACCGGCTTCGTTTATGGCAGTGGGTTGCACGAAAAAGTTCTTGGCGACTGGATGCGCGCCCGCGGGGTGGCCAAACAGGCGGTTGTCATTGCCAAAGGTGCCCACACCCCCTATTGCACCCCCCGCGCCATCGGCATCCAGCTTGACATGTCGTTGGACCGGCTGGGCCTTGACCATGCGCCCATCTACATCATGCACCGCGACAACCCGTCCGTGCCGGTGGCCGAATTCATCGACGCCCTGAACGCGCTGAGAAATGCAGGCAAGATCGGCGTATTTGGTGGGTCCAACTGGTCTCTCGCCCGCCTGACCGAGGCAAACGCCTATGCGGCGGCAAACGGGTTGGAGCCGTTCCGCATCCTGAACAACAACCTGTCGCTGGCCGTCATGGAAAAGCCGGTCTGGGCGGGTTGCATCACCTCCAACACGGCGGAAATGCTGGCCTATCTGCGCCAGAACACCGTGGCCCATCTGTCATGGTCGTCACAGGCCCGCGGCTATTTCCTGCCCGAGGCGTTGCGCAACCGCCTGCCCGTCGACACCGCCCCCGAAACCTGTTTTGGCAGCACCGCCAATGCGGAACGCCGCCACCGCGCCGAAACCCTTGCCGCAGAAAAAGGCGTGTCGGCACATAACAT
>JBAXXO010000163.1:0-7501 GCA_037127855.1 Alphaproteobacteria bacterium | reverse complement strand
CCGCAGCCGCTGCGGGTGTGGCGATGGTCCGGTCGGGCCTCGACGTGATCGGCGCGCAGGCCGACATGGCCGTTTCCCTCAAGACCACGGTCGAAAGCCTGCAGGTGCTGACATGGCTGGCGAACTGGCAGGCGTTTCGATGGGCGAGATAGAGCAAGCCACCAAGAAGCTGACCAAGCGGCTGTCCGAAACGGCAGCCGGGTCGGGTTCGGCGGTGGGTGCGTTGCAGCGGCCGAACCTGACGGCAGCAGAACTGCAAGCGTTGCCACTTGACGAGCGCAATGTCGCCATTCAGGAAGCGCTGAACCGGTTTGTGCCCGAAGCGGAACGCGCCGCTGTCGCCTCTGATCTTTTCGGTGACAAGGCGGCGCTGGCGTTCCTGCGCATCGATGCCGCCAAGCTGCGCGAGGCGGCCACCGCCCAGTTCAGCGTATTGGATCGGGTGGCACTGCTTGCCGAAATTCGCCTGTCGCAGGCACGCTTGACGAAGATGGCCGATGAAGGTCCCCAAGACCAGGATGCCGACCCGAAGGCCGACGTCGAACGCTTTCTTGACGGGTTGCGCCATGCCTGGAAGGAAGGCGAGATCAGACCGACGTCGCAGCGCAAACCGCCGGTCGTCCACAACCGCACCGTCCCCGACCCACTCGAGGCCGTCACGTCCGATCTACGCTGTCTGTTCGAGCAGGATCCATCCCGCACCGGGTGCGAATTTCTCGAAGAAATCCAAGCCACCTATCCCGGCCTATATCCCGTCTCTGTGCTGAGGACCGTCCAGCGACGTGTCAAAACCTGGCGTCACGAAATGGCAAAGTCGCTGGTCTTGGGCCAGTCTGCACCCATGAGTGCCGCTGACGCGCTGCGTTATGAGGGAACTGCGCGCGCCACCGGCACTCAAACATCGGCCTCGATCGGGTAGCCAGCTCGCGGCCCTCAGACGAACATATCGGATGAGGCAACAGGACGCCCACTCAGGAACATTTCTGGATGCGGCAATACGCCGGACATGGTGGTTGTCGCGCAACAGTGAAATCCTTCGCCAGTTGGTATAACGGTGAGCACCAGCACAGCAGAATCCGCTTCGTCACACCAAATGCGCGCCACGATGGGCGCGAGCACGCAACGCTCGCCAGTCGCGCCATTCTCCATGCAAAGGCGCGGGCACAAAACCCACAACGCTGGTCAGCCAAAACCCGCAACTGGCAACCGGCCGGACCCGTCTGGCTCAACCCCGGACGTGAAACGGGCACCCCTGAAATCAGAGACGCCGCATGAAATCGGCGCACAACTCCTTTGACAGACACCGCAGCCGTCGGGACCGAATATCAGTTCATCTGGCCTTGCACGGTCGCCGCCAGATCGTTCAGAGAAAACGGTTTCGGCAGGAACACCGAATTGGGGATTCGCGCCTGGTTTTCGGAAAGCGCCTCTTCAGCATAGCCTGACACAAAGATCACTTTCACATTCGGGCGGTCATGCAATGCACGCCTTACCCAACTTGGGCCATCCATACCCGGCATCACGACATCGGTGACAAAGACATCGACCAGCAAGGCAGGGTCCTCCAGCGCCTTCAGCGCCTGTTCGGCGCTGTCGGCCTCTAGCACGGTATAGCCACGCAAGCGCAAGGCCCGGCTGGCAAAGGCCCGGACCGGGGCCTCGTCCTCGACCAGCAGCACGACGCCCTCGCCTTGCTTGACCACCAGTTTAGACGCGATCGCATTGCGCAGATCGGCGTCAACCTTGCCCTCGTGGAATGGCATATAGATTTGAAACATTGAGCCCTTGCCAAGCGTCGAATCGACGAAGATGAAACCACCCGACTGCTTGATGATACCATAAGCCGTCGACAGACCCAGACCCGTCCCCTCGCCAGCCTTCTTGGTGGTGAAAAATGGCTCGAATATCTTTTGCAGGCGGTCTTCCGGGATGCCCACACCCGTATCGCTGACCCTTATCAGCGCATAGTTGCCCGCAGGCACGGTGGCACGGTCGCGCGTCATGGGCTGGGTCAGACGGACCGCTTCGGACTCGAGGCGGATCGTCCCGCCTTCCGGCATGGCATCGCGTGCATTCACCACCAGGTTCATCAACACCTGTTCCAATTGCCGCCGATCAGCGCGGATCTGGCCCAGACCCGCGCCATGCGTCAACCGCAGTTGCACCCGTTCACCGACCAAGCGGTTAAGCAGATGCGCCAGATCCGACAAGACATCCTGCAGGTCCAGCGTCTCGGGCTTCAATGTCTGCTTGCGCGAAAAGGCCAGCAATTGCCCAACCAGCGCTGCCGCGCGATTTGCATTCTGGTGGATCTGCACCAGATCGCCATAATCGGGATCCTCACGCTCATGCCGCAGCAGCAACAGGTCGCAATGGCCTGAAATCGCGGTCAACAAGTTGTTGAAATCATGCGCCACGCCACCGGCCAATTGGCCTATGGCCTGCATCTTCTGGCTTTGTACGAACTGCGCCTCCAATGTTTTCAGGGCTGTGGCGTCTTGCAAGATTGCAAGGATACCCGGTCGCCCGGTCTCGACGATACGGCGCAGAGTAACCTGCAAGAACATGTCACCCTCGACCATCCGCGCCCGCAAAACCTCCGAACGGCTTGGACTGCGTTCGCTGACGATGTCATCCAGCCAGTCCGCAACCGGTCGCCCCAGCCCTTCGAACAACAGGTGGAACATTTCGGTCTGATCCGCCTTCAGCTGCAGAATTGTTCGTGCCGCCGCATTGGCAACGATCAATGCACCGTCGGCACCGAACTTCGCCAGCGGCACCACGACATTCTCGAAGTCCTCCAGAGACGGTGTTCGAGCGGAGGTCTGCTTGACTGGCAGCAAGTAGATCTCTCGCCGCTCGCCCGCCCCTTCGATTTCGACCAGCATCGCACGCACCGGGCCGTCTGCCGATGACACCTCAACCTCTTCTCCCGAATGCAGGACGGGCGATGTAAAAATCCGGTCCAGCCGTTTGGGCCGCCCGCCCAGCAAGCGGCGCATCGCCTCGTTGGTGAACAGAACGACACCCGCCTTGTTGGCGGTCAACACCGGCAGGCTCAGGCTTTCGGCGCCACGTCCGGCGCTGCCGCGATCCTGAAACTCTTCCAACCGCCACAGAAACCGGTCTTTCGCTATCTTGAGGACCGCAAGCCGCGTATGACCACGCCGCGTCACGACATCCTCTCGCCCACAGCCGGACAGTGCGGCACGATTCTGCAACCGGTACAAGACCGATGATGGCGAGGCGAAGTGCTGGCTTAACGCCGAGATCAGCGCTGACCCGAAATCCACCTTGAACCGCGCGATCGCAACGGCGTTTTGATAAAGGATTTCTCCGTGTTTGTCGGTGACGTAGCACGGCGCTGCATCTTGACCGACCAGTGCCGCGATCTGATCGAGCCGTCGCTTTTCAGACCGGAATGTCGATAAACTGCGCAAATTGATACCGATTACCATCGCGACCATCGTCATCGCCGCAACAGCCGCAGCCAGACGCATGCGAGGATCGGGGACCACAAACACGACCACTGCCGCGCCAAATGCCATTGCCGCCAGAAAGAAAGACGTTGTGTATTCCTGTTTGCTGCCGCCAAATACTGCTGTCAAACCCGCTATAGACGTGGCCACATGGTTCCCCTTCGTATTCGCCATCTGTTCAATAGCGCCGGAAAATGCTTAATCATGCGTTAACCTGACCCTTGATTTAACGACAAAACCGCGGAAAATTGCAAAGAAACAGGTCAAAGTTGTGGAAAATTGTCGGGGTCTTGCGTCAACAATGCCACAAAAAAGCCGTCACCTCCCTGCAAAGGACTGAATTTGTGCGCCCGCAGCAAGTGCCAGCCAGCGTGCCGGATCAAGAAACCCTCGATTTGGGCCTCGTTTTCCGCATTCAGCAGCGAACACGTGGCATAGGCCAACACTCCGCCCGGTCGAAGCCAGGCCCGACAACGATCCAGAATTCCGGCCTGAACCCTCACAAGATCGGCCAGCCTATCGGCCGTCAACGACCATTTCCCTGCTGGATCGCGCCGCCACGACCCTGATCCCGAACAGGGTGCATCCGTCAAGATCACATCATATGGGCCGCTTATGGCAGGATCTTGCACGATCCGAACCTCGGCGCCAGCGCGCGCGGCGCGCCGCGGCAGGTCGGTCATCCTGTGTGCATGGATGTCGTGCGCATCGACCTGCGCGCCGCGCGCCGCCATGGCCAATGTCTTGCCACCCCCACCCGCGCAGTAATCCAGCACCCTTGTCCCCGGCCCAAGGTCCAGCGACGCGATCACCGCCTGTGACGAGGCGTCCTGCAATTCAAACAACCCGGACAGAAACACATCCGTCCTCTGAAGCTTCCTTTCATTATCGGTCACTTCCAACGCGGTGTTGACCCAACTCACGGAATGGGCGGCGATCCCTTCGGCCGCCAAAGCAACGGCCACCTCCGCCACGGTCACCCGCGCTGTATTGACCCGCAGATAGACCGGCGCCCGCAACCGCATCGCCGCCATCACCGCGCCATACTGCGCCCCCAGCGATTCGCGCAGTGCAGCGGCCAACCAGTCCGGCACGTCCAGCGCCTCATCTCCGACGGGCACGCGACACATCTCATCGGTCACAGGAGCCGGTGCGTGCCCGATCCCGGTGAACAAGGCTGCCTCTTCCAGCCCTCGCGCCCTGACCCCGCCCAGCACCAGACCACGCCCGGTCAACCCGCCCCCCAAACTGGCAAACGACCGCTGGCACCGCAGCGCATCAAACACCAGATCGCGCAAGGCATATCGGTCCCCCGCGCCCGCAAACCGGTTGCCCCGCCCCCAATTCGTCAAGGCCTGCTCCACCGGCGCACCAGCCAGAATCCGGTCCAGAATCTCGATGGCGGCCTGCAGCCGAGCAGCAGGCGTCATCTGAATAACACCCCGCAACGCATTGCTTTCACGATTTTTTCTCTTGCAGGATGTTCCCCCCATCCACCACGATGGTCGCCCCATTGACATAGGACGCACCGTCCGAGGCCAGAAACACCACCGCCGCGGCCATCTCGTCGGGTCGCCCGGCGCGTCGCAGGGGCGTCCGCTGGGCGGCCTCGAACTCTCCCTCATCCGTGGCCTCGGTCGCAACCCATCCCGGTGCCACAATGTTCACCGTCACCCCCGCGCCGCCCACCTCCAAAGCCAGACAATGCGTCAAACCGGCGATTGCGGCCTTTGCCGCCCCATAGGCCGATGACCCCTCGATCGCAACCAATGGCCCGGTCACCGATCCCACCATGACCACCCGCCCCCAACCGGCCGCGACCATGGCCGGCAGCAAGGCATGGGTCATCAGCCGCGCAGGTTCAAAGGTCACCGCGAATTTTCGTGCGAACAGGCTGCCCGACATGTCCACAAAACTGCCACGCGCCAAGGGTTCCGAGATTGCCCCCATGCCGGCATTGTTGACCAGAATGTCCACCGGCCCGACCTCCGCCACCACCCGCGCCACCTGCACAGGATCGGTCAGATCGCCGATATGGGCCGTCACCGCAAAGCCCATCGTCCGCAACTCAGCCGCCCGGTCCTCGATCCGCGCCGTGGTCGAGGCGATGGCCAACCGGTATCCCGCAGCACCAAACGCCCGCGCACAGGCAAATCCGATGCCGCCCGGCGCGCCCGCCCCCGTGATCAGAACGCGGCGCATCTAACCGGCCCTGTAATTCGGACTTTCCCGCGTGATCTGTACATCATGAACATGGCTTTCCTTCAAACCGGCGCCCGTGATCCGCACGAACTGGCACTGCGACCGCATCTCTTCGATCGTGCGGTTGCCGGTATAGCCCATCGCCGCACGCAGCCCCCCCACCATCTGATGGATCACCGCCGCCGCCGAGCCCTTGTAGGGCACCTGCCCTTCTATCCCCTCGGGCACCAGCTTGTCAGATGCCGCGTCCTTCTGGAAATAGCGATCCGCCGAGCCGCGCGCCATAGCCCCAAGCGACCCCATGCCACGGTAGGCCTTAAAGCTGCGCCCCTGCCACAAGATCACCTCACCCGGGCTTTCATCCGTGCCCGCAATGGCGCTGCCCACCATCGCACACGAGGCGCCGGCCGCAATCGCCTTGGCAAAATCGCCCGAATACTTGATGCCGCCATCGGCGATGACCGGCACAGCACCTGCCGCACTGGCCGAATCCATTATGGCGGTCAATTGCGGCACTCCGACCCCCGCCACGATCCGTGTCGTGCAGATCGAGCCGGGGCCGATCCCCACCTTGACCGCGTCGGCCCCGGCATCGATCAAGGCGCGCGTCGCCGCCGCCGTGGCCACATTCCCCGCCACGACCTGCACCGTATTCGACAACCGCTTGATCCGCTCGACCGCTAGCGCAACGCCTTCGGAATGGCCATGCGCGGTGTCGATCACGACAAGATCGACCCCTGCATCGATCAAGGCCTGCGACCGGTCAAAGCCCGCATCGCCCACCGTCGTGGCCGCTGCCACCCGCAGGCGGCCCATCTCATCCTTGCAGGCATGCGGGTTCAAAACCGATTGCTCGGTGTCCTTCAATGTCAGCAGGCCGGTCAGCTTGCCCGTCCCATCGGTGACCAGCAGCTTTTCAATTCGCCGCGCCTTCATCAGACTGATGGCGGCCTCGCGGTCGACGGGTTCACGCAACAACGCAAGGTTTTGCGATGTCATCATCACACTGACCGGTGTGTTGTCATCCGAGGCAAAGCGCATGTCACGGTTGGTCACAATGCCCAAAACCCGGCCCGCCTCATCGACAACGGGAAAGCCTGTGATGTTGTACCGCTCCATCAGCGCCTTGGCATCGGCCAATGTCTGATCCGCGCGCAGGGTGATCGGATGATAGACAACCCCACTTTCAAACCGCTTGACGCGGCTGACCTCGCGCGCCTGGGCCTGCACATCCAGATTGCGGTGGATAACCCCCATGCCCCCCGCCTGCGCCATGGCAATCGCCATCCGTGCCTCGGTCACCGTATCCATGGCGCTGGATAACAGCGGAATGTTCAGCCGGATCGACCGTGTCACAAAGGTCGCGGTGTCGGCCTCCGACGGCAAAACCGAACTGGCAGCCGGAACCAACAGCACATCATCAAAGGTAAGTGCCTCGCGAATCTCCATGAAAGCCTCCAATTGTTCCGGGCGGGAGTGTTCGTTTGACAACTCTCAATTTCACCATTCCCCCGCAATGGCAAGTCCGAAATCGCCCCCTTGTCAGCGCGTCCGACGCCAGCCAAACTCTCAACCTCTGGCCATTACCGAAAGCCGTCACATGCGTGTCGCCATCGTCGAAAACACCGCCATCACCCATCACGGCCAGATCGGCGTCGCCCTGCATGAACGCGCCGCCCGGATTGAGGTGTTTCGACCTTGGCGCGACGGTATCCTGCCAGCGGCACTTGATCACGATGCGCTGGTTGTGTTTGGCGGCGAGCAAAACGCCGTCGCCGACACCACCCATCCCTATCTGCCAGCCCTCGCCGCCCTGATGC
>JBAXXO010000162.1:0-7550 GCA_037127855.1 Alphaproteobacteria bacterium | reverse complement strand
CCCCACGATCGAACTGATATTGATGATCCGACCCCACCGCGCCTTCATCATGCCCCGCAGCACCCCCCGGCACAGCCGGAACGTGCTGGTCAGGTTGATCTCGATGACCTGCGACCATTCCTCGTCCGACATCCGCATCAGCAGATTGTCCCGCGTGACCCCGGCATTGTTGACCAGAATGTCCACCGATCCCATGGCCGCAATGGCCGCCTTGGGCAAAGCCTCGACCGAGGCCGCATCGCCCAGATTGCAGGTCTCGACAAAAGCCCGCGGCCCCAGTTCCGCCGCCAGCGCAAGCAGCGGCTCCACCCGGGTACCCGACAGCACGACCGCAGCGCCAGCCCGGTGCAACACGCGCGCAATCTCGCAACCAATGCCGCCCGAGGCCCCTGTGACCAAAGCGCATTTTCCCGTCAGATCAAACATGTCCGTTCCCTTTTGCCGCCCGCACATCCTCCGGTGTCCCCACCGCCCGCGTCTCGGCCTCCTTGGCAATCCGCTTGATCATCCCAGACAGTGCCTTGCCCGCGCCAATCTCCCAAAATTCGGTGACCCCCGCCGACTCCATCCACAAAACCGATTCCCGCCAGCGCACCGACCCCGTCACCTGCGCCACCAACAAGGCGCGGATGCGGTCCGGCTCGGACACCGCCTCGGCCCGCACATTCACCACCACCGGCACAGACGGCGCCTGAATGGCAACGCCCGCCAGCGCCTCGGCCATCACCGCCGCCGCTGGCTGCATCAAGACGCAGTGAAACGGTGCCGACACCGGCAGCAATACCGCCCGCTTGGCACCCCGCGCCTTGGCGATCTCCAGCGCTCGCCCGACCGCCCCCACATGCCCCGAGACGACTACCTGCAACGGATCATTGTCATTGGCCGCCTGGCAGACCTCGCCCTGCGCCGCCTCGACCGCCACCTCGACCGCCTGCGCAAAGCTCAGGCCCAGCAACGCCGCCATCGCACCCACACCGACCGGCACCGCCTCCTGCATGGCCTTGCCACGGATGCGCAGCAACCGCGCCGTATCCCCCAACGCCAATGCGCCCGCGGCACATAATGCAGAATACTCGCCCAAGGAATGGCCTGCGACAAAGGCAGCCTTGTCCAATCCCAAACCTTCCGCCTCCAGCGCGCGCAGGGCTGCCAGCGAGGTCGCCATCAACGCCGGCTGCGCGTTCTGCGTCAACGTCAAGGCCTCGATCGACCCCTCCCAGATCAGCGCCGACAACGGCTCGCCCAAAGCCTCGTCCACCTCCTCGAACACGGCACGGGCGCCCGGATAGGCCAAGGCCAGTTCGCGCCCCATGCCGATCGTCTGGGCCCCCTGCCCTGGAAACACATATGCGCGGCTCATCTTTTCCCCCGACATCCTGACGCAATCCCTGCCAAACCCTTACCCCGCCACAGTCCCCAAAGGCAACCTGCCTACCGACCACCGCACCTGCCCCCTTCATACTGGCCCAAATACTCCCTTTCTTGCCCGCCTTGCCGCAGCAAACCACCTTGCACCCCCTGCGATTCCGGCTATAAGACCACATCTTTCCGCAATCCCATGAACCGGCGCAGCCTCTCGTGGACGGGCCGCGGAAAGTGTTGGCCCGCCCTATGAAATGCGCCCCTATGAACGGAGCTTGCATGCCCCTTTACGAGCATGTCTTCATCTCGCGTCAGGATCTGTCCTCCGCGCAGGCCGAAAGCCTGATCGAACATTTCACCACAGTGGTTTCGGATAACGGCGGCCGCGTCGTCGAAAACGAGTACTGGGGCGTCAAGACGATGGCCTACAAGATCAACAAGAACCGCAAAGGCCACTATGCCTTTCTGAAAACCGATGCGCCTCCTGCGGCAATCATGGAAATGGAACGCCTGATGCGCCTGCATGAGGACGTCATGCGCGTGCTGACGATCAAGGTCGACAAGCATACCGAGGGCCCCTCGATCCAGATGCAAAAGCGCGACGACCGTGAACGTGGCGACCGCGACGTCGGCTTTGGCGGCGGCGACCGTCCGCAGCGCGCCTTCGGTGACCGCCCCGAGCGCAGCTTTGGCGGCGACCGTGGCGACCGCCAAAGCTTTGGTGACCGCAATTCCGGTGATCGCGGGGCCCCCGCGGGTGGCTTCGGCGGCGCACCGCGTCGTTGATCTTGAAAGGACAGTAACATGGCGAACAAACCATTTTTCCGCCGCCGCAAGGTCTGCCCCTTCTCGGGCGACAACGCGCCTGCCATCGACTACAAGGACACGCGCCTTTTGCAGCGCTATATCTCCGAGCGGGGCAAGATCGTACCGTCTCGCATCACCGCCGTCTCGGCCAAAAAGCAGCGTGAACTCGCCGCCGCCATCAAGCGAGCCCGTTTCCTCGCCTTGCTGCCTTATGCCGTGAAATAAGGAACACCAGATATGCAAGTGATCCTGCTGCAACGTGTGGCCAAATTGGGCCAAATGGGCGAGATTGTGACCGTAAAGGATGGTTTCGCCCGCAACTTCCTGCTGCCGCAAGGCAAGGCGCTGCGCGCCTCGGAAGGCAACATAAAGTCGTTCGAGGCCAAGAAGGTTGTGCTTCAGGCCCAGAACCTTGAAACCAAGAAAGAAGCCGAGGCCGTGGGCGCAAAGCTCGATGGCCAGATCTTCACCGTGATCCGCTCGGCCTCAGACGCGGGCGCGCTCTACGGCTCGGTCACGACCCGTGACGCCGCCGAGGCTGCCACCGAGGCCGGCTTCACCGTGTCGCGCGGTCAGGTGGTACTTGACCGCCCGATCAAGGAACTGGGGATGCACACCGTGTCGGTGACCCTGCACCCCGAGGTGACCGTCAAGATCAAGCTGAACGTGGCCCGTTCGCTGCAAGAGGCGGAACTGCAAGCCGCAGGCAAGTCCATTCAGGAACTTGCCGCCGAGGCCGAAGCCGCCGCCGAGTTCGAAATCGCGGAACTGTTCGACGACATCGGTGCCGCCAACGACATCGACCCGCGCGACGCCCGCTAAGGTCAACGTCAACAACCAAAACCGCGCGGGGACACCCTCGCGCGGTTCTTGTTTGTCCAGGACGGCGCAAGACCGGTGAGTGACTTGCCGATGTCCGCCTGACGGTTCTTGATACG
Source organism: Alphaproteobacteria bacterium (assembly GCA_037127855.1). Taxonomy (GTDB): domain Bacteria; phylum Pseudomonadota; class Alphaproteobacteria; order Rhodobacterales; family Rhodobacteraceae; genus Stagnihabitans. The sequence continues at coordinate 4,443 of JBAXXO010000162.1, read as the reverse complement.
CTGTGTTAATTTTCCGTTGCAATATATTGTAATTGATGTATTTCTACCAGACTTGACGTTTCGCGGCTATCTTCCGACTCCGGGCAAACATTGAAGGACCATCGTCACTCCAGTCGCCGATAGAATTGGCTTTGCAGGCCAAGTCCCACCGTCTGTACCGCATTACGACATCCCCACAAGGCAGCCGAACCCAGGACGCGGCCGCCACGCCGTGAGACCGTCGCAAACAGACCAGCACCATCACCTGCCCCGATTATTCTGGCGTCATGACCGCGACAGCGAGCACCCGAAACCTGCCAGCAATCCTGTGCCTTGTCGCCGGAATCGCCATCTTTTCCGTGCAGGACCTGATCCTGAAATTGCTGTCGGGCGATTATCCGCTGTATCAGGCGATGATCCTGCGATCCTTGGTGGCGATGCCCTGCATGGCGCTGCTGGCCGTGTGGTTCGATGGCACTTGGCGCAGCCTGATCACGCCCAATTGGCTGGCCTTGCTGGGGCGCGGCATGCTGAACTTCTTGGCCTATACCGCCTATTATCTGGCACTGGCAGCCTTGCCGATGGCGACCACCGTGGCATTGTATTTCACCGCCCCGCTGTTCATCACGGTGCTGTCCGTGGTGCTGCTGGGCGAAAAGGTCTCGGCCAGTCGCTGGGTGGCGCTGCTGCTGGGGCTGGTTGGGGTCGTCATCATGGTGCGCCCCGGTGGCGCGCTGTTTGACTGGGCTGCTCTGTTGCCGATCTTTTGCGGCTTTGCCTATGCGCTGTCGATGATCTTGGCCCGCACCATGGGCGCGCGCGACTCTGCCGCAGCGATGGCCTTTTGGGGCAACAACGCCTTTCTGGTGGCCAGCCTTGCACTGGCGCTGGCCTTTGGCGGCGGCGGCAGCGCCGACCTGATGCATCCCAGCCTTGCCTTCCTGACAAGGGGCTGGGCAACCCCCGGCCTGATCGATGCCCTGCTGATGGCCAGTTGCGGCCTGATCGCTGCCGTGGGCCTGACCCTGTTGACACAGGCCTACCGCATCGGCCAATCCTCGGTCGTGGCCCCGTTCGAGTTCTCTTTCGCCTTCTGGGGCGTTCTTTGGGGCTGGCTGTTCTGGGGTGTGCTGCCCGATGCACAGGGCTGGACCGGCATCGTCATTCTGATTGCCGCCGGGGTCTATGTGGTCTCCAAGGCCGAACCAGAGGCGAATAAGGGTTAATTCTTGGTAAACTCAGTGACATAACACCCTGAAATCAATTCATTTTCGCAGGCTCCCACGCGTGGGAGCCTGCCTATGAACAGGGGCCGCCCTTGCAGACGGCCCCCACACGGTCGCGTGCTTTCAATCTTGCCGGGTCACATTTCGTCCAAAGCTTCGACCAGCTTTTGCAGGTCTTCTTTGCTGATTTCCTTGTCGGTGACTGCGGCACCGGCGACGATGTGATCGACGACCTTGTCTTCAAAGATCGGCGCGCGCAGCTGTTGCTGGACTTGGGTGTTCTTCTGGACAAACTCGAAATACTGCCGCTCTTGCCCCGGATACTGCCGCGCAGCCGCCAGCACGGCCTGAGTCATCTCGGCGTCGCTGACCGTGACCTCGGCCTTGCGCCCGACCTCAGCCAGCACCAATCCCAGCCGAACGCGACGCTCGGCCAGCTTGCGATGCTCGTCCGTGGTCTCGATGGCACCATGATTGTGGCCCTGTTCCTGCGGGTTTTCCTCATGCCACAACTGGTGCGCGATCTGGTTGGCTTCGGCATCGACCAAGCTGGTCGGCAGATCGAACTTGACCATTGCGTCCAGCTGATCCAGCAAGGCCCGCTTCATCACGGCGCGCGCGGCCCCCTTGTATTCGTTTTCAAGGCTGGTCGATATCTGGCCTTTCAGCGCCACCACATCCTCGGCCCCATATTTCTTGGCCAAGTCGTCATCGATCTCGGCCGCGACCGGCTTTTTGACCGCCTTGATGGTGCAGCCAAAGACCGCCGCCTTGCCCGCCAGATGCGCCGCCCCATACGCCTCGGGGAAGGTCACATTGACCGACACTTCATCCCCGGCCGCAGCACCAACCAGTTGCGCCTCAAAACCCGGAATAAAGCTGTTGCTGCCCAGAACCAATGGGTAATCGTCACCCGTCCCGCCATCGAACGGCACGCCGTCGACCGCCCCCTTGAAGTCGATGGTGACCTGATCGCCGTCCTCAGCCTTGACACCTGCGTCACGGTCTTCAAAAGCCTGCGACGATTTGGCCAGATTTTCCAGTGCCTCGATCACCGAGGCTTCATCCGCCTTGACGGTCACCCGATCCAGGGTGATCGCGCTGGCGTCCAGCTCGGGGATCGGCGGCAAGGCTTCATAGGTCATTTCGACCACGACATCCTGACCCTCTTTCCAAGTGTCGCCGCCAACCATCTTTACGTCGGGCTGCAAGGCCGGGCGATCGCCGCTCGCATCGAAATGCGATTTCATCGCCTCATCGATGGATTGCTGCATCGCATCACCAATCAAGCGCTGGCCAAACTGCTTGCGCATGATCGCCAAAGGAACCTTTCCCTTGCGAAAACCCTTGATCTCCACATCCGGTTGCGCTTCGAGCAGCGATTTCGTGACCCTGGCTTCCAACTCGGCGGCGGTCACCGTGATGGTGTAGCCCCGCTTCAAACCGTCGTTAACGGTCTCAGTGACCTGCATTCCTTCGTCCTTCTCATCTCAATCTGGTGCGGGTGGAGGGACTTGAACCCCCACGCCTCGCGGCGCCAGAACCTAAATCTGGTGCGTCTGCCAATTTCGCCACACCCGCTTTTCAAACAAGACACATCAGCCCTGCGCATTTGCAAGCCAAGATGCATCCCGAAATCCGCAATCCTTCTAACAACAAGGTTCACCGGACGCGAGAGGAAAAATCAATCACAGCCGATCGTCACAGATTGGGCCGCAGCAGTCTGAAAGAAGTTGAAAGGCTAGCCTGTCTTGCCACAATGGGACGCAAAACACTGAAAGTGACCTGACATACGAAAGCCGTGAATGGCGCATGCATTTTCCAGATTCGTCGCCCCCGCCCTGATTTCACTTTCAGCCGTGCTCACCGGTCCACTTATTCTGACGCGGCGCGGCGAAACGCTGATCGAGACTTGGCACGCCGGGACCGCGTGATTTTGCGTACCGGGGCGTCCAGCCTCAAACAGATCGAGGTGACCGTGATGCGTTTGGCCGATGAAGAATGGTTCCGCGATGAGAGTGTCACTTCGGCGCGTTCTTGCAGGCTGTGCTTCGAAAAGGACGCCGTGATCCATGCCGGTGATCTTGAACTTGCCTGCCTGAACTTGGTTTCGCTGTGATTGCCAAATTGCGGTGAGTTTCGCGCACCCTACACAGGGTTAAAGACCAAGCGCCCGGAATACCTTGGGCAACTCTTCCGACAAATCCTCGGCAATCAAACCCGGGCCGAAACTGCGCGCGCATTCGACATGCAGCCATGCCCCGGTCTCGGCGGCCTGATGCGGGGCAAAGCCGCGCGCCAGTAGGCCGGTGATGAACCCCGCAAGCACATCGCCTGATCCTGCCGTGGCCAGCCATGGTGCAGCGCGGTCGTAGGCGGCGTTGTTTATCGCGCAGGTGCCGTCAGGCGAGGCGATGACGGTATCGGGGCCTTTGTACAACACCACACAGTCAGCACGTGCGGCAGCGTCTCGCGTCGCGTCCACCTTGGAATAGGCGGGGCCCTTGGTGGCGGGGGCGTCGAGTTTGGCAGCGATGTCGGGGAACAGGCGGGCAAATTCGCCACCATGGGGGGTAAGGACGCAATCTTTGTGGAGGAGGGCGAACAAATGGGTATCGCGAGAGATCAGGGTCAGGGCGTCGGCGTCCAACACCAAACGCAAGGATTGGCCTGCCCCGAGCTTCAGCCGGGACCTAGACTTTTCAAGGGCAACCCTAACGCTGTCTGCCGCCCGGGCATCCAGCCCCAGGCCCGGCCCCAGGCACAGCGCGTTGAGTCTCGTGTCCGACAGCACATCGGCCAGCCCTGCCCCATCCCCCACGATTTTCAACATGATGGCATCAAGCTGGACGACATTTTCCAACCTGGCCTCGGGTGGGCAGGCCAGAGTCACCAGCCCGGCTCCGATCCGCAGCGCACCGCGCGCGGCCATACGTGCCGCACCACCATGACCGGGGGGACCACAAAGGATGAGGGCGTGCCCGTAACCGAATTTGTGACCGGCACGTTTGGCCAATCGGCTGCCGGGGGCGCTTGTCAGATGCAAAGCCCCGTCCGTGTCACCAAGCCCAATCGCCACACAACGCAGCGCCCATGACGCGTCGATGCATTCACCAAGATAGTGCCCTAGTTTCGCCCGATGAAAAGTCACCGTCAGATGGGCAAAACAGGGTGCGGCCTTGCCGATGCGTCGTCCGCTATCCGCACAAAAGCCTGACACGATATCAATCGCCACAAT
>JBAXXO010000161.1:0-7569 GCA_037127855.1 Alphaproteobacteria bacterium | reverse complement strand
GAAACGACACCATTGGGAATCCCGAATCCGGTCCGGAGCGACACGCTCTAGAGCGGGTTGCACTCAATCTGATTCAGATTGAGTGCAACCCAAGACAGGCAAGTCGTTGGTAATGTTGCGAGTCGCGTTCAATCAGGTGAACCTGATTGAACGCGACTCGCTCTGGTCCGGCCGTCGCGGGTCGCAAGCAGCGCAAGCGCCCGATCCGCGCCCTGCGCCAGAACTTTCAACGCAGCCTTCTGCTCTACAGTTGCGATTACAGGCGATCTTCCAGCCATGTCGAGCCCCCGCCAAACCCTTCAAGAAAACTGAATCACGCCCGCAATCCGTTGGCCAGCCCGCGCGAACATGCGTGGGGCATGCTGCTGATGATCGGGGGAACCTAGAGTGGGTTGCACTCAATCTGATTCAGATTGAGTGCAACCCACTCTAGTCCCTGGTCTGGAAACAGGCGGCGCGGCCGTCGGCCTCGATCGTCCGGGCACCGCCGATGATTTGGCGGGCGCGCGTATGCAGATAGGGACCGGGTTTGCCGGCGTTGTAGACCTTGGGGTTTGGCAGGGCGGCGGCAAGGCGGGCCGAGTCGGTTTCGGTCAGGTCTCTGGCGTCCTTGCCCCAATAGTGTTGGGCGGCGGCCTGCACGCCAAAAACGCCTTCGGCGAATTCGGCCTGATTGAGGTACATTTCAAGAATGCGCTGTTTGGACCACAGCAGTTCGACGACCGGAGTCATGGTCGCCTCCATCGCTTTGCGAAGCCAGGACCTGTCTTGCCACAGAAAGACGTTCTTGACGACCTGCTGGGTCAGGGTCGAGGCGCCGCGCGTCGAGCCATTGGCGATGGCGTCGCGGATGGCGGCCATGTCAAAGCCCCAGTGCAGGCAGAAATTGGCGTCTTCGGCCGCGACGACCGAGCGCGGCATGGTGGGGGCGATATCGGCGAAATTCACCCATTGCCGCTGGATGCCGCCGAGGCGCCAGCTTTCCTGCCATTGGTAGATGTTGCCGGGTGGGATGAGGAAAGAGAACAGCAGGATCAAGAGAAGGTAGAATGCTGCGATGGCCAGGATCCCACGCCATAGCCACCGGATCGGCCAGCGCCAGAATGGGCGGCGGGGTGGCAGTGCGGCGGGTTTCGGTTTGCGGGCCATGCGCGAGAAATGGCCTGACCCGCAAGCCGGGGTCAAGGACTGTCAGGCCTGTTTAGGCGGGAAGGCGGCGGCAAGTTTGGCCTCATCATCGGCGGACAGCGAGGTTTGCAGGATATGACCGCCGCTGTTCAGGGTTGCGAGGCGTTCTGCGACCTTGTCGGCCGAAATCTTGCGCGCAAGGATGAACACAGCGGCGGTGCCGGGGGTCAGTTTGGCCCCAAGGTCACGCATGAAATCATCATTGATGCCGACATCGGTAAACTTGCCGGACAGCGCACCGGCACCGGCGCCCACTGCAGCGCCCAACAGCGGGTTCAAGAACAGCATCCCGATGAACATGCCCCAAAAACCACCACCGACCGCGCCCATGGCGGTGAGGTTGGCAGATTGGTTCAGTTGCACGGAATTGTCGAGCGCGCGGGTTACGACGACGACATCTTCCATTTGCAACAAATATTCGGTTTGAAGTTTGACCAATTCGGCGCGCATTTCAAAGGCGGCGGCGTCGGTGTCGAAGGTGATGACAATAAGATCAGACATGTAAGGGCTCCCAGCCGGTTGACGCGTGAAGGATAGCATATAGGAGGGTGGGCCACCTAGGGTAAAGTGAGGGATTGGGATGAAAAGGCCCCCTTTCGGGGGCCTTGAATTATTCCGCCGGAACCTTGACCGCCTCATCCGACAGGGGATGGGGAAGGTGAATCAGCATTTCCCTTGGGCAGATCTGCAGGAAATTCGCACGCTCATTCGCCCAGTTCGCGAGGATGCGGGCGGCGTGCTGGCTGCCGGTTTCATGCACATGCGCCTCGATCAGGTTGCGAAGCTGTGCCTCCCAATGGGGATGCGAGACGGCGCAGGTGACCAGGCTTTCGGGATTGATCAGGTCCTCGGCGGTGGCATGGGGATCGTAGATATAGGCCATGCCACCCGTCATGCCCGCGCCAAAGTTGGCCCCGATCCGGCCAAGGATCACCGCCACGCCGCCAGTCATGTATTCGCACCCGTTCGAGCCACAGCCCTCGACAACCACCGACGCGCCTGAGTTGCGGACGGCGAAACGCTCGCCCGCTCGGCCCGCCGCGTAAAGGTAGCCGTCGGTTGCACCATACAGCACGGTGTTGCCGATGATGGTGTTGTCGGCGGCGGTCAAGGGCGAGTTCATGGCCGGGCGCACGGTGATCGTACCGCCCGACAGGCCCTTGCCAACATAGTCGTTGGCGTCGCCCATCACCTCGAGTTTCAGGCCACGGACGGCAAAGGCACCCAGCGACTGACCGGCCGAGCCGGTCAGCTTGACCGTCAGATGATCGGGTTGAAGGGCGTTGCGCATGCCGAATTTCTTGACGATATGGCTGGAGGCGCGGGTGCCGATGGTGCGCAATGTGTTGCGCACGGCATAGGATAGCTGTATCTTTTCGCCATCCTCGAAAAAGCGCGCGCCATCCTTGACGATGTCTGCGTCCAGCGTGTCGGGCACGTGGTTGCGCGGTTTGTTGCGGTCATAGGTGATCTTGTTCGAACCATCGACGGTGATCAGCAACGGGTTGAGGTCAAGGTCATCGAGATGCGCGGCCCCGCGCGAGACCTGCGACAACAGATCAGCGCGGCCTATGATCTCGTCCAGGCTGCGGGCACCGATGGAGGCGAGGATTTCGCGGACCTCTTGCGCGTAGAAGGTGATCAGGTTGACCACCTTGTCGGCGGTGCCGGTGAACTTGTCGCGCAGGGCCTGATTTTGGGTGCAGACACCGACAGGGCAGGTGTTGGACTGGCACTGGCGGACCATGATGCAGCCCATGGCGATAAGCGCGGCGGTGCCGATGCCAAATTCCTCGGCCCCCATCATGGCGGCCATCACCACGTCGCGGCCCGTGCGCAGCCCGCCATCGGTGCGCAGCATGACACGTTCGCGCAGGTTGTTCATGGCCAGAACCTGATGCGCCTCGGTCAGGCCCATTTCCCAGGGCAGGCCGGCATATTTGATGCTGGTCGCGGGGCTGGCTCCGGTGCCGCCATTGTGGCCGGAAATCAGGATGACGTCGGCCTTGGCCTTTGCGACGCCGGCAGCAATGGTGCCGACACCGCTGGAGGACACCAGCTTGACCGTGACCTTGGCGCGCGGATTGATCTGTTTCAGATCATAGATCAGTTGCGCAAGGTCTTCGATCGAATAGATGTCATGGTGCGGCGGCGGGCTGATCAGGGTCACGCCAGGGGTTGAATGGCGCAGGCGCGCGATCAGGGCGGTCACCTTCATGCCGGGCAACTGGCCGCCCTCGCCGGGTTTTGCACCCTGCGCGACCTTGATTTCCAATTCCTCACAGGCGTTCAGGTATTCGGCGGTGACGCCGAAACGCCCCGAGGCCACCTGCTTGATCTTGGCCGACGGATTGTCGCCATTGGGTTCGGGCACAAAATGCGCCGGGTCTTCACCGCCCTCGCCGCTGTCCGATTTGGCACCGATACGGTTCATTGCAACGTTCAGGGTCTTGTGCGCCTCGGGTGACAGAGCGCCGAGCGACATGCCGGGGGTGACAAACCGTTTACGAATGGACGTTATGGATTCAACCTCTTCGATGGGCACGGCTTTCCCCAGCGGTTTGATGTCCAGCAGATCGCGGATGTGAATGGGTGGGTTGACGCGCATCGCGGCCGAGTATTGCTTCCAGATGTCAAAGCTGGCGCGGTCGCAGGCGGATTGCAGCATGTGCATCGTCTGCGCTTCCCACGCATGCTTTTCCCCGCTGCGGCGGGCCTTGTAAAAGCCACCGACGGGCAAAACATCGGTGTTGCTTCGCCAGCCTTTGGCGTGCACCTCTTCGGATTCTTTCTGGATGCCGGTAAGGCCTATGCCGGAAATGCGGCTTTGCATGCCGGGAAAGTATTCGGCGACCATGGCACGCGACAGGCCCACCGCCTCAAAGTTCAGGCCGCCGCGATAGGAAGAGATCACCGAGATGCCCATTTTAGACATGATCTTCAGCAGGCCAGCGTCGATGGCGTCGCGGTAGCGGCGCATGGCATCCAGCAGGGTGCCCTCCAGCAGGCCCCGCGCAAGGCGGTCGGCGATGGAATCCTCGGCCAGATAGGCGTTCACGGTGGTGGCACCGGAGGAGATCAGCACGGCGAAATAATGCGGGTCGATACATTCCGCCGAGCGCACGTTGATCGAGCAGAAGGTGCGCAGGCCCTTGCGGGTCAACCAGGAATGCACGGCAGAGGTGGCAAGGATCATGGCCATCGCCACACGCCCGTCGGACTGGTGCTGATCGGTCAGCACCAACTGGCCCGCGCCCGAACGCACGGCATCCTCAGCCTCGGCGCGGATCCGCGCCAGCGTCTTGCGCAGGGCGTCGGGGCCGGCGTCGGCGGCAAAGGTGCAGTCGATAAAGGCGATTTGGTCGCCGAACAGTCGGGCCAGCACGTCAAACTCGCCATTGGCGATGAAGGGCGATTCGAGTACAAGAATTTCAGTTTGCGACGAGTTTTCATCCAATACATTGCGCAGGTTGCCAAAGCGGGTTTTCAGGCTCATCACCCGACCTTCGCGCAAGCTGTCGATCGGCGGGTTGGTCACCTGACTGAAGTTCTGACGGAAGTAGTGGCTGAGCGGGCGATACTGGTTGGACAGCACGGCGGCGGGCGTGTCATCGCCCATCGACGCGATCATTTCCTTGCCATCCTCGACCATCGGGGCCAATACCTGCTCCAACTCTTCCAGCGTGTAGCCGGCGGCGATTTGGCGGCGGCGCAGTTCGGCGCCTGAATACATGGCGGTCTCGGGCACATCGCGCAGCAGGGCGTTCAGGTCGATGATCTTGCCAACCCATTCGCCATAGGGCTGGGCGGCGGCCAGTTTGTCCTTCAGTTCGACGTCGTGGTACAGGCGACCCTCGGTCATGTCGACCGCGATCATCTGGCCGGGCCCAAGCGCGCCCTTTTCACGAACGGTGCCCTCGTCGACCGGGACCATGCCCGCCTCGGAGCCCGCGATCAGCATGCCGTCACCGGTGACGACATAGCGCATGGGGCGCAGGCCGTTGCGATCCAGACCGCCACAGACCCAGCGGCCATCGGTCATCGCCAGGGCTGCGGGGCCGTCCCACGGTTCAATGACCGAGTTGCAGTAGGAATACATGTCGGCCCAAGCCTTTGGCATGTTGACCGTCTGTTTGGACCACGCCTCGGGCACCATCATGGTCTTGGCCATGGGTGCCGAGCGGCCCGAGCGGACCAGCACCTCGAACACGGCATCAAGCGCGCCGGAATCAGAGGTGCCGCCGGGTATGATTGGTTTGATATCCTCGGCCGCGTCACCAAAGGCGGAACTGGCCATGCGGATTTCGTGGCTTTTCATCCAGTTGACATTGCCCTTCAGCGTATTGATTTCACCATTATGAGCGAGCATTCGGAAAGGTTGGGCCAGCCACCATTGCGGAAAGGTGTTGGTGCTGTAGCGTTGGTGATAGATGGCAAAGGCACTTTCGAAACGGTCGTCCATAAGGTCGGGGTAGAACACGGCGACCTGTTCGGCCAACATCATGCCCTTGTAGATGATGGAACGACAGGACAGGCTGCACAGGTACAGACCCTGAATCTGGGCCGCCAGCGCAGCCTTTTCGATGCGGCGGCGGATGATGTAAAGCTCGCGCTCGAACTGTTCGGCATCGGCGTCGTTTTCGCAGCGAATCAAGATTTGCTCGATCTCGGGGCGGGTCGCGTTGGCTTTGTCGCCCAGCACGGTCACATCCACCGGGACGTGACGCCAGCCGTAGATGTAATGGCCCATGCGCAGAACCTCGGTTTCCACGATGGTGCGGCAGCGTTCCTGCGCGCCGAAATCGGTGCGCGGCAGAAAAACCTGACCGACGGCGATCAGTTTCTTCATGTCGGGTTCATGCCCGGTGCGACGGACCTGATCGTAAAAGAAACGTGGCGGGATTTGCACATGCAGGCCCGCACCGTCGCCCGTCTTGCCGTCGGCATCGACAGCGCCACGGTGCCAGACCGCCTTGAGCGCGGAAATGCCATGTTCGACCACCTTGCGGCTGGGCTTGCCAGAAATCGCCACGACCAGACCCACCCCGCAAGAGGAATGCTCATCCTCGGTTCTGTACAGACCATTGGCATCCATCCAGGCACGCTTGGCCTCTTCGGCGGCAACCCAGGCTTGGTCATAGATGGTCATGGCAGGCTCCTTTCGGACGGTGGGGGTTTGCATCAGCATCGTTTCAGAACGTTTGTTCTATATCGCAGCGTCATGGTTGGGTTGGCCGGCACCATGCAGGACGACACGCGGTGTTTTGGGACTGCATGGTACGAAAGGTGATCATCACTGTCTCAGCGCAGCGGGTAGGATGGGCAGGGACAGTGCCTGGGTCTGCGTCATCTGATCGTCACATTCGAACAGGGGCACGGTTGCGCCAAAGCCAGGCTCACCGGGTTTGATGAAGGTGACCGGCGCACCCTCGACCGTCAGCCAGCTGCCGTCTTCGGCTTGCCCTTTGGAACTGCCCGCAAAGAAGGTTCGGTACAGTTCTGAGATGTATTCGTGACCCGTGAAGTGGCGGATGACTTTGCCGCTGGCATCGGTCTGCGTGAATTCATATTCGGTTTGCTGAAGGGTTTCGCCGTCAATCACGGCGGTCTTGCCGGTCAATTGGTCAAAGCCCACGACATGGGTCTTTTCGCCGGTGCTTTTGGTCAGATTGAAATCGAAGGTGTCGATGCCGGTAGAAATCAGGCCAGACAGCGAGGCCGGGTCTTTGGCACCGGCATCCAGCGTTTCCTTGTTCTGCGGTTCGGCGCCGGAACCGTTCATTTCATAGCTTTCCAGCCATTGTGTTTCGGCGTCGATCATCGACAGGTAATACAGGCCGTCGGCCCCGAAATCAGCGCGCCACTGGTTGCCGCCAGGGTCTTTTTCGCAGGTGTAGAAATGCGAAACATTGCAGCCGCGCGACTGGACGGTCAGGTTGGCGGTGCAGCCGTCGGGCGGATTGAAGGTGCCGGCGAAAATCGGCGTCGAAAGCCAGAGCAGGGGAAGAAGCAGGGCCGTCCGCATGAGGAAGTCTCCAACTGGAATAGGGATATGGGGCCGATAAGGGCCAAGGGTAAGGTAACCCTTTTGGCGGCCCGGACCAATCACTCTGCCGCGACCTGAGCGGGATTTGACAGATAGGTCAGAATGCTGTCGGCGGCCTCGCGCCCGTCACGGATGGCCCAAACCACCAAGGACGCCCCGCGCACGATGTCGCCGGCCGCATAGACGCCGGGCAGGCTGGTGGCATGGCTGCGGAAATCGGCCTTGATCGTTCCCCAACGGGTCACCTCAAGACCCTGAACCCCCCAGAGCGTGACAAGCGGTTCAGGTTCAAAGCCCAGCGCCTGCACCACCAGATCGGCGGGTTCGGTGTAATC
>JBAXXO010000160.1:0-7606 GCA_037127855.1 Alphaproteobacteria bacterium | reverse complement strand
AGAATAGCACATCATCGCGACTGCGGGAATCATCCGTCAGGTGGAGAACACTAGAATTGTCTTCAATCTGAATCAGATTGAACGTATTTCACCCGCTCGATACCGTGTTGTGCCCATGCGTCACATTTGGTCAAATCGCCCCAGCTTTGGAAATCACCAAATGGTCGGGAACGAGGGCCCTTGGTATTTCGGCGCGATCAACAGCCCTGATTCGTCCGCCCTGTTCCACTTCTGGTCAACCAATTTGCCTCGGTCACGGCTTGCCTGCTGCAATGTCGTGCTACACTCGAAAAAAGTTATGGATGACCACTGCGCGTTGTTTGCTCACGACAACGCAGAAGCGGACGCAAAAGAATATCTCAAGCTGCGGGACAACGGAGGGCCCCATACCCCTAAGGGACCCTCCATCCACCCCACGTGCTCCCTTAGCACCACACGTGTTCTGATAAAGGTCCCGGACATGATGTCCCTGAAACAGTTCTATCCGAAACCTGCCGATCAGGCAAAAGGAAACACGTGAAAACTTGATGCAATGCCCTGCCAACTGCGGCGATGCAGCCGTCAGGGCAAAGGAGTTAGCTGTAAACGGCTTCCTTGCCGAAATGCTTGGTCAACATGTAATAGACCACCGCACGGTACTTGCTGCGCTCTGATCTGCCATAAATGTCCAACACCGCGTTCAGCGCTTCGTCCAGCTTGTCCGTTTCGGCAAGACCTAGCTTCTTGATCAGAAAGTTCTTCTTAACCAATTCAAACTCGCTTTCCGAGGTACCCGAGACCAGTGATGCGTCGTTGTCATAGATGGCGGGTCCGCAGCCAATGGTCACCTTGGTCAGCAAGGCCATATCTGGCGACATCTTGCATTTCGTCGTCAGGTCGGCGGCGTATTTAGCGATCAAATCGTCTCGTTTACCCATTCGTCTTCTCCGTGATCGGCGGCTTTCCTTAGCGCCATTGGTTTTAGATCGTAGGTCACAATAGGCGAAGGGGTGTTATCGGCAAAGTGAATTCTTGCGGCCCTTGACCGCAGTGACCATTTTGCTGACCTTTCGCGGACGCTTGCGGTCGTGTTGCACCCTCCGCGCCCACGATTATCGCCACCTGCCAAAGGATGACAGCGCCACGGCGGCAATGACGATGCTTCCAACCAGCATCTCGCGCACATAGCTGTCGACTTGCATCTGCGTCAGACCATTGTTCAAAATGCCCAAGATCAGCACGCCCACCAGCGTTGCCAGCACGCGTGGCTCGCCTTCGCGGCTCATGGTCATGCCCAGAAATACCGCCGCAATCGCATCCAGCATCAACCCCGATCCTTGGGTAGGGTTGGCGGATGCCACACGGCTGGCATACATCAACCCCGCCACTGCAGCACCAAGACCGGTGATTGCAAAAGCGCTTAACCGCAGCCAAGCCACTCTGATCCCGGCCAGCCGCGCCGCTTCGACATTGCCTCCGATGGCATATAGCCTGCGTCCATAGGTGGTATGCTCCAGCACCGACCAGACCAACAGCAACACAGCAACCGCCACCAAGGTCAGATAGGGCACTTTCAGCCCTGCCACGGCCACACCGCCCCGCGCGAAATCGCCAAAGGGTTTTGGGATGTCACGACCAAAGATGGTTGCCCCGTCGCTGATGTAAAACGCAAGCCCGCTGAACACCGTCAACGTGCCAAGCGTCGCAACAAATGGCAGGATGCCAGCATAGGCTACCAACGCCCCGTTGATAAGCCCCCCCAAAACCCCCATCCCCAGTGCCGCCACGACACCGACCCACAGGGGGTAATGTTCGCGGAACAGCACAGCGGCAACGATCCCGGCAAGACTGGCGGTTGAGCCGACCGACAGATCAAAATCGTTCATCACCATCACCACGGTCATGGTAAATGCCACGACAGCCAACATCGCGACCTGCTGCGAGATGTTGATCAGATTGCCCGCCGTCAAGAAAGTCTCGGGCAGCCGCAGGGTGAAGAACAACATGATCGCGATCAGGCCGATCAGGGTGCCAAACTGCCGAAAACCGGTCATGTCAGAACGTGCTCCGTCGCATAGCAGGCTTGCAGCAGGTCATTGGTACCAAGTCCGTGTGGAGTCAGGATCTGCACTTGCCGCCCGGCCTGCAACACGATGATCCGGTCGCACAAGCCCATCAGCTCGGTCAGATCGGAACTGGCCATCAGAACGGCGCAACCCTGCGCGCTTAATGTGCGGATCAGCCGGTAAATCTCGGCCCGTGCGGCAATATCGACACCGCGCGTGGGTTCGTCCAGCAGCAACAGGCGTGGGGTGGCGGCCATGGCGCGGGCGAAGAGAACCTTTTGTTGATTGCCACCCGAAAGCTGCCATACCGATTGCTCAAGATTGGCGGCTTTCAGGTTGACGCGGGTAGCCAGCATCGCCGTCCGGGTGGTTTCCTGCGCCAGATTGGCCCAGATACCCCGGTAATGCGGCGACAATGCATTGCTGCGGGCGCCCATGCGCAGGGCCAGACCCTGACTGCGACGTTCCGGCGGCACAAAGGCCACCGCCCGTGACCATGCCTCGGCTGGCGTTGCCGGGGCGGGTTGGTTCAGCAGGGTCAGGCTGCCGCGCTCGGGGCGCTCAAGACCCATGAACAGGTTCAGAACCTCGCTTTGTCCCGAACCGGCCAGCCCGGCGACGCCCATGATTTCGCCTTGGTGCAAGGTGAAATTCAGATCGCTTAGCCCGCGTGAGGCAAGGTTGGCAGCCTGCGCCACGACGGCCCCGGTCTTGGTCGTGCGGGGCGGAAAGCTGTCAGTCAGGGCACGGCCGGTCATGTGCAGGATGATCTCGTCACGGCTGGTCTGTGCGATGGGGGCGGAATAGACCTGCGCACCGTTCCGCAAGACCGTGACGTCGTCGCAGATCGTCATCACCTCGGCCAGACGATGCGAAACATACAGGATGGCGGCACTTTGCTTCAGTTTCCTGATAGCGTTGAACAATCGTTCGGATTCAGTCTGTGACAGGGCGGCTGTGGGTTCATCCAGAACATATAGGCAGGGTGTCTGGCCCGGTGCGGCGACCAGTGCCGAGGCTATCTTGACCAGCATCCGGTCACCTGGGCTTAGCGCACCCGCCTGCGCCGTCACATCAAGGCCGTGAATGTCAAGTTGGGCCAAGGCTTGCCGCGCCCGCAGCGCCAAGGCGTGCCAATCAATGAACAGCCCAAAACGTTGCGGCATCGCACGCCCCAGCAGGATATTCTCGGCAACAGACAGTTGCGGAACAAGGTTCAGTTCCTGATGGATCACACGAAAACCGGCCAGCGCGGCATCCGCCGGATTACGAAGCAGTACATCAGTATCGTCTTTACGAACGATCATTCGGTCTGCTGCGACAACCCCTGCAAGCAGTTTGATCAAGGTGGATTTGCCCGCCCCGTTCTCGCCCATCAGCGCATGCACACGGCCCGGCTGCAAGGTGATCGACACATCGTTCAGAACGGTTGCAGCACCATATCGTTTGGTAAGGCCGCTGAATTCCAGGATGTGCATGGCATTCAGCGGCCCGGGGGTCACTTGGCGTTGGCGGTGGTGATCAGTACGGTCGTCACATAGATCACCTTCGCACGAATGGGCTTGCCTGCCATTGCATCTGCCGCGGCAGCAGCTGCCGCCTTGCCGATACCTGCAAAGTCCTGCGCGATCGAGGCTTCAAAATTGCCGCCCGCTGCGATGGCGTCACGCGCCTGTGGGTTCGCGTCAATGCCGGTGATCACGATGCCCTCACCCTGCCGACCGGCAGCTTCGATCGCCTGCAGCGCGCCCAATGCCGGCTGGTCCCATGCGGCCCAGACGGCGGCGATGCTGCCGGGTTCCGGATTGGCGGCAAGAATCGCCTCCATCTTGGCACGGCTGTCGGCGATCCCGCCGTCCTGCACATCCGGTGTCACGCGGTCCAGCACGGTGATATCCGGAAAGTTCTTGAAAATCGCATCTGCTACCACACCACGCGCCTGTACCGGCGGGAATGCGTCAAACACGAACATCACGACCTTGCCCTTGCCGCCAATCCGGTTGGCCACATAAACCGATGTTTCCGCCGCCATCGCATAGCCATTCGAGGTGATGTTGGTGGCAATCAACGGGTCGGCACCCGCATCCATGCCGATCACCGGGATCTTGGCGTCGGCAGCCGCCTGCAACCCGGCCCCGATCTGTGCCGGATCGACATTGACGACAATCGCGTTGACGCCCTGCGTGACAGAATCCTCCATTCGGCTGATCACGGCGGCCACGTCGCCCGCGGTGTCGATGACGTTCACCTCCCAGCCGCGGGCCTTGGCGTCCGCCTCAAACGCGGCAACATAGGCTTGAGTGCCGGGTTGGGCAAGGAACGGGGTAATCACCGCGACCTTTTCGGCCAAAGCGGCAGTAGTGGTCACGGCCAACACGGCAGCGGATAGCAACAGGCGTTTCATAGGTCTCTCCCTTGATGTTTCCGGTGATCTTACGGCGAAAGTTGGCGGTTTCCAGCCCTAAAGACGCGCCAACTTGCGGCCAATCCCGACATTGGCGGCGACGGCCTCCAGATACAGTCCGAAAAGGTCATCATACAGGCCGCGCCGCATCGCGTCAGGCAGCCAAACCTTGTCATACACCGCAAGACCCGCCTGCGCCTCGGCCAGCGTGCCCCCGGCAGAGACGATCGCCATCGCCACAGCACCCAGCACCACCGGCTCATTCACCGCCAGCCGGTTCAATGGACGGTTCACCACATCCGCCCGGATCTGCCCCCAAGGGTCCGACAAGAACCCTCCGCCGCCGCAAAACAGCGCGCCGCTTGCGACCCCGCAGGAGGCTTGCAGCGCCTCCAGCACATGCCGCCCCGACAGTGCGACACCTTCCAGCACCGCCCGGCCCAGATCGACCCGTTCCATTCCGGCCTCCAGCCCCAGAAACGCGCCGCGCAGCGAGGCGTCCCACAGCGGCGCGCGTTCACCCGCCAAATGTGGCAAAAACAGCGGTGTCCCCTTGCGTCGGGGTGTGGCGATCAAGGCCTCGGTCAAGTCCCGAACCGAAACGCCTGCCATGTCGCAAAACCACAATTGCGAGGCTCCGCCTGATTGAGTAGGCCCGGCATGCAGCCGCAGCCCGCCCACGGCTGGAAACACCACCACCCCCGGCGTGCCTGCGACATGATCGGCGCACATCCCCAGCACTTCGCTGGTGCCACTCAGCCAGACCGAGGCCCCTTCACGAGTGGCTCCGGCCCCGACCAGCCCGGCCCAGCCATCCATCGTGCCATTCACCATCTGAATGCCGCTCATGGCAAATTCGGGTCGGGTCCGCCCCACCACCTCGGTCACCCCGGCCAGTGGTGCCATTCGCTGCGCGGCCCCCTGCACCAGATCCAGAATCGGGCCCACAAACCGCAGGTCCGGCCCCACCAGCCCGACATTGGCCAAGGGGTCGGTGACCACTTGCCCCGTCAGTTGCAACAGGCAGTAATCCTTGGGCAACAGCATGTGGGCTGTCTGCCGCCAAATCTCGGGCCTGTGCCGCGCCATCCACAGCATCCGCGCCAAGGGATGCGATGCGTCGATCGGTATCGGCGCGCCCAGAAGGGCGATCTTCTGGTCTTGGGTCAGCATCGCGTCCAGTTCCGCCGCTTCGGCGGCAGCGCGCGTGTCCTGCCACAGGATGGCAGGTGCCAGCGCACGCCCGGAGCTGTCGATGAACACGTGGGTGTTGACCTGGCTGGACAGGCAGCCATGCCCCACACGCAGCCCCGCGCCCGCAAATTCGGTCAGCGCCGCCCCGATCAGGTTCATCCAGTCCTGCGGGTCTTGCTCGGCCAGCCCCGGCCCCGGTCGCATCGTGGGATATGCCCTGGCGAATCGCGCCAGACATGCACCCGTTGCGGTCAGCACCGCAGCCTTTACCGCGGTGGTGCCCAGATCAATCCCCAAGAACGCCTCTGTCATCCGTCCCTCCCGCCCCAACCGCCGTCTTACCGCGTCGCGCACCCTGCAAAGGGTGAAATCTCGCCGCTCAGGTTTTCAAAAGACCAGACCGGCACGCGACGCCAAAACAATCACCTGACTTTTCTGTCGCCCTTGACTCTGCACCATAACGCACCTCCCCCCACCTTGCAAAAGCTGGTACCTTCCCCTTATGCCCAGTCTGTGCCGTGATTGCCTGACTCAGTTTCCCGCCGGCGCAAGGTGCCCCACCTGCCGCTCTCCTCGTGTGTTGGCCCATCCTGAACTGACCGATCTGGCCATCGCCCATATGGACTGCGACGCCTTTTACGCCTCGGTCGAAAAACGCGACAACCCGGCGCTGCGCGACCATCCCGTCATCGTCGGCGGAGGGCAGCGTGGTGTCGTCTCGACCTGCTGCTACCTCGCCCGCATCCACGGCGTCCGCTCGGCCATGCCGATGTTTCAGGCCCTGAAACTCTGCCCGCAGGCCATTGTCGTCAAACCCCGCTTCGCCGCCTATGTCGAGGCCAGCCGTGCCATCCGCGCCATGATGGAGCGCCTGACCCCCGCCATTGAACCCCTGTCGCTGGACGAAGCCTTTCTTGACTTGACCGGCACAGAACGCCTGCACGGCCACCCCCCCGCGATCATGCTGGCAGGCCTTGTCAAAGAGATGGAGGATCAGCTGGGCCTGACGGGTTCCATCGGCCTTTCCCACAACAAATACCTCGCCAAGATTGCCTCTGACCTCGACAAACCCCGTGGTTTTTCGGTAGTGGGCGTGGCCGAGACCGAGGCCTTTTTGCGCCCCAAACCAATTCGAATCATCTGGGGCGTGGGTACCGCAACGCAGGCCACCCTCGAGGCGGCAGGCATCCGCACCATCGCCGATCTGCTGCGGTGGAGCCGTCAGGACCTGTCCGCCCGGTTCGGCAGCATGGGCGAACGGCTATACTCGCTGGCCCGGGGGCAAGATTCCCGACGCGTGACCCGGGATGAAAAGCTGAAATCGATCAGCAAGGAAACGACATTTCCAGCCGATATCTCTGACCCTGATCTGCTGGATGGCCATATCTGGCGGCTGTCAGAACAGGTTGCCGACCGCGCAAAGGCCAAGCAGTTGTCAGGCCGCACGGTCACTCTCAAACTAAAACGTTCCGATTTCCAACTCATCACCCGCCGCCACTCGCTGACCGATCCCACACAACTGACCGACCGGATCTACCGGGCGGCTCGCGATCTGCTGGCGACCACGCCGGCCGGACACTTTCGCCTGATCGGCGTCGGTATCAGCGATCTGGCCCCTGAATCTGTGGCTGACCTATCCGGTGATCTGTTGGATCCCCATGCCGAAAAAAGAGCCCGCGCCGAGCGCGCCGCCGATGAAATCCGGGCTAGATTCGGCACCGATGCGATCATCAAGGGCCGCGCATTGCGCTAGTTGCCTGAACTATTCCGCTGCCATCGGCACGGCACGGCGACCGATCTGTGCAATCTGGCCCACGACCCGGTTCATGTGGACGGACATGGCGGCAAATCTCGAACTGGGTTCGACCCGAGCTTCGTCAAGATACAGGCTGCGGTCGATCTCGACCTGAACCACGTGGCGGCGTGACTGGGGCTGGCCGTAATGTTGGGCGATATAGGCCCC
>JBAXXO010000159.1:0-7616 GCA_037127855.1 Alphaproteobacteria bacterium | reverse complement strand
GCCAGTCATGCGGCCAGCCAGGCGGCGCTGATGGCCTTGTCCGGCCAGATTTCCGAACTGGCGGCCCGGCCGCAGCCCGTGCTGAACCTTGACGTGCAAAATGCCGGCCTGACCGATATTGCCCGGACACTGGCCGACATGGCGCAGCAGATCAACGCTCTGACCCACATCGCTGCGGCCGGGCCCGACCTTTTGCCCCTTGCCACACAATATGACACCCTGATGACCACCCTTGGCCAACCCGCCCAAAGCGCCGAGATGGCCGCCGCCCTGTCTCAGTTGGGTGTGGCGCTCACCAGCCTCGCGGCGCGTCCCGAACCGGTACTGGACGTCAGCGATCTGTCTTTGCGGATCGACGGCCTAAGCCAGACCATGGCCTCGGCACCCCAGATCGATGCGCGTTTTGACCGGCTTTGGACGGTGCTTGGTCAGCCTGCCCAGCACACCCCCATGACCGAGGCGCTGACAAGCCTGGCAGCCCAGACCCTGCACCTGATCGAGCGTCCACAACCAAGCCTTGACCTGTCCGACCACACCCAAAGTCTGCGCGCGTTAGAGGCACCGCTGAATGCCATGGCCCAACGCCTAGACGCCTTCGCCCAGGCGCTGGATGATGGGCCTGACCTGTCCGCACTGTATTCCGGGTTCGACCGGCTGCTGGCCGCCCTCGGCAAACCCGCGCAAGAGGCGATGCTTTCGCGCACAGCCACGCAGGTTTCCCAACTTGCCCAACGGCTTGACAGTCTCAGCGACAGCTTGGACGAGGCGACCGATCTTTCTAATCTGTCGAGTCAGTTGGCTGCCGGGCTGGCACAGCTTGGTCAGCCTGCACAAGAGCAGGCCCTGCGGGCGGCACTTGCCGACCTGACAGAACAGCTCGCCATGATGGCCGAACGCCCCGCCCCCGTCATCGACATGACCACGCAGCGCCAAAGCTTTGCCCAGTTCGGCACGACGCTGGCCCTTGCAGTCCAACGGCTTGAAACTGTCGCGGCGGGGATGACGACCCCTATTGATCAGGCCCCCATTGATCGGGCCCCTATTGATCGGGCCGCCATCGACCTTGACCCAATTCTCGCACAATTGGCAGCCTTGCGGGCCGATCTGGCTGCGGCTGCGCCAAGGGCGGACATGGCAGCCGCCTTGGCAGAACTTTCAAATCAGATGACGCAAATGGCACAGACAAATCTGCAAGCCGCGCAGCACGATCAAGGCCAGATCATTCTGGCCGAACTGGCAGCGTTTGGCGAACAGATCGCCAACCTGACACGCGATGTCGCGCAGGGGCCGGATGTCAACGACCTTTTGCAGCAGATGCAGGCGCATTTGCTGGCAGCCCTGCCGTCAGATCACGGCGCGGCCCTTGCCTCATTGACCACCCATGTCACCGACCTTGTTGGCAGGCCCGACCCAATGCCCGACCTGACGGCGCAGCGGCAAGATTTCGCACGGTTCGCCCAGACCCTGACCCTGACCGCCACACGGCTTGAGGATCTGACCCGGCAAGTGGTGGCACAGGATCCCGCAGGTATCGTCACACAGATCGTCACCATGCAGAACGAACTTGCAGCGCAAACTCACCACGATCTTGCCGATCTGTCGCAGATGGTCACTGCCTTGCTGGACCGTCCGGACACCGCACCCGATGTGGCCGAGCATAAACAACACCTTGCCGCCTTTGCCCAAGGGCTGGCCGAGCTGGTGCAGTGGCTTGATCCCATGACCCGCGATCTGGTCGCCGGTCCGGATTTCGCGCCGATCCTGTCCGAGTTTGACCTGCTGCGCAGCGAATTGAACCTGCAAGCCCGCGACAATGCGGTGCAGGCCGCCTTTGATCATTTGTCAGATCAGATCGCTGATCTGGCCAAATCGCCCGACACCCTGATCAGCCTTTCCGAACAGCGCCGCAGCTTTGCCAGCTTTTCCAACGCCTTGGCCTTCATGCTGCAACGGCTTGTCACTGCGGAAACTGGGTCTGGCATGACCGAATCGGGCTTGCCCGAGATGGGCCTGACCCTCGATCCCCAAGGGGCCGAAGACAGGCTGGCCACGCAGATGGCCGCCATTGCCGAAGCGGACCTTGCCCTTGCTGCGCCGGCCAGACCCGATCTTGTCGCCACCCTGTCGCGCCTTGTCCCGCGACTGGAGGCGCTGCTGATCAGGCTGGACAACGAACCCCCGCAACGCCAACTCACCACCGTCCTGCCGCCCGAACCCGCCGAGGTTGCAGACCCGGACCAACTGGTCCAGACGCTGGCCATAGCCACCTCGGCGCTCGTGACTGTCGTGAACCTGTTGGAAAGCGCGACCGGGCAGTGCCACCGCCACCCCGCCGATCAGACCTCTGTGGTCGACCTGTTCGAGCGACTGGATGCGGCCCTTGACCTGTACGATCTGCAAGGCACCCCACCCGAGGCCACCCTGACACAGGCCATCACCGATCTATGGCAGGCGTTGCACGGTGCCCATGACCCCGATCTGCCACCATTGGGGCACGAGATCGCCTGTCTGCAGCGTCTGCGCCACGATTTTGCCGAACTGGTGGCCCGCGCATTGCAGCGGCAGTTTGACAGCGCGCAACCATCTCAAGGTTAGGGGGCGATCAGATTATAGGTCAGGATCAGCGCGGGCCATGTTTTGCCTTGGCCCGCCACACACTCGTAACAAGGATCAACAGACAGCCGGGCACCGGCAACCCTGCCGCCCATAGCGGCGGCAGAACCCATGTCGCAGCCGCAACCAGCGCCACCAGCGCCACGACCTGCACCGCAAGGGCGCCATCATCAACGAACATGCCCCAAACCGCGGCCCAGATCTGTCGCAACATCGTCATGCAGCCCCCAAGGCGCGCCGCTTCGCCAGCACAAGGGCCCGCGAAACGCCCCCCACCAGCACCAGAAAGGCGATCAGGACAAAGTCCGCCCCGGGCCAAACCAACCCCAAGCCCTCGCCGGTCCAAAAGATGCCAAAGGCGGTCATCATCAATCCCACGGCGAATTTCAACGTGTTTTCCGGCACCTGCGTCAGCGGACGGCGCAGGGCCGCCCCAAGGATGAACACCAAGACCATGGCCACGACAGCCCCGATGGCGGCATAGGCCGTCATCTCACGCGTCGGTCCGACCGCAATGACGATGAACACGACCTCGACCCCCTCCAGCAAAACGGCCTTGAAGGCGGCGATCGTCGCCAGAACATCGGCCCGCTTTTCGGCCGCTTGACGCTGCAACAGATCGGTTTCGCAGGCAAAGGCCAGCGCCTCGTCATGCAAAGGGATCACGCCCGCAGCGCGCAGTAGCGCCTTGCGCAACGACCGCATTCCGAACAGCAGAAGCACGCCCAACACCAATCGCAGCGCCTCCAGCGGCATCAGCCGAAACAGCGACCCAAAGGCCATCACCAGAATGACCAACACCGCCAGGGCGAGCCCGGTCCCGGTCAGTGTCGACCGCCAATTCCGGGTCAACCCGACCGCCAGCACGATGGTGAAAGCCTCGACCATCTCGACAACAGATGCCAGCAATGCCGCCGAAACCTTTGACACGGCACTGGGAGAGATCATCTTGCCATCCGCCCTGCTGTTATGGCGCCGTCATGTCGCAGCGCCCCGCATCAAGACAAGCCCTCAGCCAGGGCAGACCATCTGAAAACCCCTGCAGATCGGTATCTTAACCCGGAAGCCGCAAAATCGGGGGCTGAACGGATCGGGGACTGACCAAATGGATCGAGGTCTCTACCAACAATTGTTTACCTTTTACAAATCTTTGACTATCCTGTCACATGGCTTTCGCCTGCAAATGTTCTTAAGACGGTACGTTGCTGCGCCAAGACCCAGCACGTCACAGTGTAATCGGCTGACCCGTCGCAACCGCGGCACGCAGCTGACGCGACAAGGACCCATCAGAATGATGCCGGATTTCGCAGCTGTCCCAACCGCCACGCAGAACCTTGCCGCCCCGCTCACGCGGCACTTTCCGGTCTTGTTCCTGTCCGACCTGCATCTGGGCTCACCCGCCTGCCGCGAGGACGCGCTGCACGCCTTTCTGCGCGCCCATACCGCCGACACCATCTATCTGGTCGGCGACATCATCGACACCTGGGTCGCCTCGAACGCCAATTGGTCGCCCCGGCAGCATGCCGTCTTGCAACTGCTGCTGGACCGCGCCGCCGCCGGCACGCGCCTGATCTTTACCCCCGGCAACCATGACGACTTTTTCCGGCGATACTGCGGCCAGACCATCGCCGGAATCCAGGTGATCCAGCACATCTTGCATGAATCTTCCAACGGTGCCCGCTATCTTGTGATCCATGGCGATATCTGTGACGTGTTCGAACGGAATTTCCCGCGCTTGTCCCGCTTTGGCGCCAGGGCCGACTGCGCCGTCCGTTCGCTGCTGGGCCGCTTGAATGCCCGGCGCAGGTTGCGCGGCCTGCCCGATTGGACCCTGGCCGAACGTGTCGTCAAACGCGTCAATGATATCGTCCGCAATCTGGATTGCTTTGATGAACGTCTGGCCGAACTGGCGCGGTTGCATCAGGCCGATGGCATCATCTGCGGCCATTTCCACAAGCCCGACCTGCATGACCGACATG
Source organism: Alphaproteobacteria bacterium (assembly GCA_037127855.1). Classification (GTDB taxonomy): domain Bacteria; phylum Pseudomonadota; class Alphaproteobacteria; order Rhodobacterales; family Rhodobacteraceae; genus Stagnihabitans. The sequence goes on along the minus strand of JBAXXO010000159.1, from coordinate 3,024 downwards.
GCGTGGCCTATGCCAATTGTGGTGACTGGGTCGAAAACAGCACGGCGCTGGCCGAAACCGACAGCGGCAGACTGCTCTTGCTAGACTGGGCCGCGCATGGCAAGCCTGCGCAAAAGGTCGGAACGCATTCCGGCTTTGGCGAAACGGCAAAAGGCATCTGACATGACCGCCAGCCTCGTGGGGCTCGCCAGTGGCGCGGGACTGTTGCTGACCATTCAATTGGCCACCGTGGCGCTGGCCTGGTCGGCCCTGGTACGCCCGCCGCCCGCCAATGCGCGCCGCGACCGCCCCGGCATTTCGGTGGTGCGCCCGGTCTGCGGGCTGGAACATCTGCTGGAACAGACCCTGACCACCACCTTTCAGGCCGACTACCCGGAGTATGAGATCATCTTCTGCGTCGCGGATCCGACGGACGCGGCCATTCCATTGGTGCAGCGCCTGATCTCTGCCCATCCGCATATTCCCGCCCGCCTTCTGATCGGCGACGACAAGATCAGCGGCAACCCCAAGCTGAACAACTGCGTCAAGGGTTGGCGCGGCGCGCGCCACGACCTGATTCTGCTGTCGGACAGCAACGTTCTGCTACCGCCCGACACGCTGAACCGTCTGATGGCCGAATGGACCCCCGGCACCGGCCTGGTCTCATCGCCGCCAATCGGCATCGAGCCCCAAGGCTTTTGGGCGCGGCTGGAATGCGCCTTTCTCAACAGCTTCCAGGCGCGTTTCCAGATGGCTTCGGCCCGGCTGGGCCATGGCTTTGCCCAAGGCAAGATGTTGCTGTGGGAAAAGGCCGTGTTGGAACAGGCGGGCGGCATCGCCGTGCTGGGCCGCGAAATGGCCGAGGATGTCGCCTCGACCAAGGTCGTGCGCGCTACAGGCCTGCATGTCCGCCTGCCCGGTCGCTTTTTCGCCCAACCCATCGGCCCGCGGCGCTTTGACGCTGTCTGGCGCCGTCAGGTCCGCTGGGCGCGTGTCCGCCGACTGGGCTTTCCCGCCCTGTTCTTGCCCGAACTGCTGGCGGGCGCAGCCTTCCCGGTGCTGTTCTTGCTGATGGCGGGCCTGACGCCCTGGATAGCGCCGCTTTTGCTGCTGTGGTACGGGGCCGAATACCTGCTGGCCCGCAGCGGCAACTGGCCACACGGCCCCGCTGACATTGTGGCGTGGATAGTGCGCGATGCGCTTTTGCCCGCGCTTTGGCTGGTCGGCTGGACCTCGTCCGGCTTTGAATGGCGCGGCAATGTCATGACGACCGGCGCTGTCCAAGGCGGCGCCACGGCACCGCAATCAAAGGGCTAAGGGTGTTCACCCTCGATCACCTTTTGCACCTGATCCAGTCACACGGATTGTGGCTGTTGGCACCCTTTGCCATCATCGAGGGGCCTATCGTCACCGTCATCGGCGCCTATCTGGCACAATTGGGCTATATGAATGTCTGGGCCGTTTATGCCGTCTGCCTGATCAGCGATCTGGTCGGCGACGCGATGTATTATGCGATCGGCCGCGTGGGCCCGCGTTTCCTGCCCGCCGCATGGCTAGACCGCATCGGCCTGTCGCAGGCGCGGCAGATCGCGCTGACCGACCATTTTGCAGTCAAAGGCGGCCGCACCTTGCTATTTGGCAAATGGACGCATTCCACCGGCCTGCCGATCATGCTGGCCTCGGGCATGGCACGGATGAATTTTGCAGTCTATATGTGGTATAATCTGATCGGCTCGGTGCCGAAAATCGCGTTACTTGTCGGTCTTGGATATTTCCTTGGTGCGGCCTATGCCTCGATCGACAGCTATATCGCCCGCATTTCGGTGGCCCTGCTGGCGGTGGTTGTGGTCGCCGGATTGATCTTGTGGCTGCGACGCAAATGACTTTGACCTGCTTGATCCCCGCCTATAACGAACAGGATCGCATTACCGCCGTTCTGCAAGCCGTCCTTGACCACCCCCTGATCGACGAGGTTCTGGTCATCGACGACGGCTCGACCGATGCCACGTCGGCGGTGGTGCGGCGCAGCACGGCCCGCCTGATCACCCTGTCGCCCAATGTCGGCAAGACTGCCGCACTGGCCCGCGGTCTGGCCGAGTCCTCTGGTGATCTGATCCTGCTGGTTGATGCCGATCTTGTGGGTCTGTCGCCGACGCATCTGACTGCCCTGATCACCCCGGTTCTGTCTGGCCATGCCGACATCTCGATCAGCCTGCGCGACAATGCCCCCACCATCTGGCACCTTCTGGGCCTCGACTACATTTCCGGCGAGCGTGTCTTGCAAAAATCCCTGCTGACCCCGCACCTTGACCACCTGCACACCCTCCCCAAATTCGGATTCGAGGTTTACCTGAACTCGCTTCTGATCCAGCACACCGCCCGCATTGCCGTGGTCCGCTGGCCCGGCGTCATCTCCCCCTTGAAAAGTCGCAAATACGGGTTCTGGGTGGGCGTGAAGGGCGATATCAAGATGCTGGCCGACCTGTCGCGGGCGGCGGGCACCTGGGGTCTGGTGCGGCAGGTGGTCAGAATGCGGGGAATGCGGGTGTAGAGCGGGTTGCACTCAATCCGATTCAGATTGAGTGCGATCCAACATATGCAATCCATTGGGAATGTTGGGCAACCTTGTCCGCGTCAACCCGCCGCTCGGACAGCGCCATGACACCACCGGCGTGGCCGCTTTGATCAAGGATGTGACCTTCAAGGGCCTGATTGCGGACAAGGCCTTTGACACCGACCCGGTCATCGCGGATTTGAACGCGCGCAAGGCCAAAATCGTGCTCTCGCAGGACTGAAGGCGCGGCAAGCCGTTGGATACCAAACCCGACATCTGCAAATGGCGGCCTCTGATTGAGAGTTTCTTCTGCAAACTCATAGAGTTCAAGCGTACAGCCCTGCGAAGCGACAAAACGGATACTTCCTTCACAGCCATGATCTGGCTTTCAGCAGCCGTCATCAACTCCAGATGATTCTCAACAGGCCCTAGTTGCGAGCTTTCAACAGGTTGTCCAATCGGGGCAGATCAAGGAGGCTGGCGTTACCACC